>CALWKR010000019.1 GCA_944381315.1 uncultured Christensenellaceae bacterium | reverse complement strand
ACTCAAACTTGACAACGAAACGATTGCCGTGCCGCCAAAAATCGGCATCCAACTTGACTTGCGTGAAAAGAAATTTTGCGCGGCTTTGGAAAAAACTTGGCACTCAAACTTGACAACGAAACGATTGCCGTGCCGCCAAAAATCGGCATCCAACTTGACATGCGTCAAAAGAAATTTTGCACGGCTTTGGAAAAAACTTGGCACTCAAACTTGACATGCATTCCGGCAAAATAAGCGCGGCTTTGAAAAAAATTGTCACTCAAACTTGACAGCAAGGCGATCCCTTTTCCTCTCAAAAGTTGTCATCCCGGCTTGACATGCATCCCGGCAAAACAAGCGCAGCTTTGAAAAAAATTGGCACTCAAACTTGACTTTGGGGATATGCCGTGAGATAAAGGAAGTGAGCAACAGACGTCGCCGCGCTCTGCCGTATCCCTCGCGGCAGGCGGCGCTAAAAGTCGGACGGCAGCACTGTCGCTATGATCGGGTTGGCGACAAGGGCGTACTGCGGCGCTATCTTGACGACGTCTCCCTCGGTCACGAGATAGCGCGACGCCGCGGCGATGCCGCTCGCGTATCTGTCGCGCGAAACGCCGAATCTGCGCTCTATCTCGCAAAGATCGACGCCGTCGTCCAGCCTCAGCCCCGTCATCATCATCTCGTCGGCGGCTGCGTCGGCGGTCAGCTGCTCCTCTTGCTCGCGGAGATACTCTCCTCTCTTTGCGCGCTCGAGATAGCCGTCGATGTCGGACGGCACAAAGTAACGCGTCATGTTCTGCATGCCGTGCGCGGAGACGCCGACTCCGATGTAGTCGTCCATGCGCCAATATTTGAGATTTTGCTCGCAGCGCTTGCCCTCACGCGCAAAGTTGCTCGTCTCATAGCGCATATATCCGCTCCTCGCCGCGCGATCGACGAAGGCGTCATAGAGATCAGCGCAGGCGTCGTCGTCGGGCAAAGTCAGCCCCTCTGCCACTCGCGCCGCAAGCGGAGTGCCGCTCTCGACTTTGAGGATATACGCGCTGATGTGCGCCGCTCCGACGCTGTCCGCAAAGTCGACGAAGTCGCGCACTTGGCTCTCCGTCTGTCCCGGGAGCCCGAGCATGAGGTCGACGTTGAGGTCAAAGCTCTTTGCCGCCAAAGCCGCCGCTCTCCGCGCCGTCGCGAAGTCGTGCGCTCGTCCCAAAAAGCGCAATACGGGGTCGTAGGTGCTCTGCACTCCGAGGCTGACTCTGCCGACGCCGCAGCGCAGATATTCGTCCGCCGCGCTCTCGTCAAAGCTCTCGGGATTCGCCTCCGCGGTGAACTCGCGCACATTATTGCGGTCAAAGAGGCAAAAAACCGCGTCGGACAAGCGTTTCAGCTCGCCGCGCGGCAGACACGACGGAGTCCCTCCGCCGATGTAGATCGTGTCGACGACGTCGGGCGCGACGCGCGCCGCATATCCGACTTCGCCGATCAAAGCGTCGATATATTCGCGTTTTTTGTCCTCGCTCGACGCGCACGAAACAAAGTCGCAATAGACGCACTTGCGCACGCAAAACGGGATGTGCAGATAGAGCCCTGCGCTCATTTGTCGAATTTGAGGATGGTCATAAACGCCTCGCTGGGCACCTCTACGCTGCCTACTTGGCGCATGCGCTTTTTGCCCTCTTTTTGCTTTTCGAGCAGCTTCTTTTTGCGCGTGATGTCGCCGCCGTAACATTTTGCGAGGACGTCCTTGCGCATCGCCTTGACCGTCTCGCGCGCGATGACTTTGCCGCCGATTGCGGCTTGGATGGGGATCTCGAAGAGCTGACGCGGAATGACTTCTTTGAGCTTTTCGGCAATGGCTCTGCCGCGCGCATACGCCTTGTCGCGGTGAACGATCAGGCTCAATGCGTCGCAGATCTCGCCGTTGAGCAGCAGATCGAGCTTGACGAGATCGCTCTCCTTGTAGCCCGTGATCTCATAGTCGAGGCTCGCATAGCCGCGCGAGCGCGATTTCAGCGAATCGAAAAAGTCGTATATGATCTCGTTGAGCGGCATCTCATAGTCTATCTTGACGCGCGTGCGGTCGAGATAGGTCATGTTCTTGAACACGCCCCTCTTGTCCTGGCACAGCTCCATTATCGAGCCGACATACTCGGGCGGAGTATAGAGGAAGGCGTCGACGACCGGCTCTTCCATATGATCTATCTCGCCTGCGGACGGCAGATCGGACGGATTGGAGACTTCGAGCACTTCGCCGTTGGTCTTGACGACTTTGTACGAGACTCCCGGCGCGGTCGTGCTGAGGTCGAGATCGAACTCGCGCTCCAAGCGCTCCTGGATAATCTCCATGTGCAGCAAGCCCAAAAAGCCGCATCTGAATCCGAATCCGAGCGCCTTGGAGACGTCGGGCTCATATGTCAGCGACGCGTCGTTGAGTTTGAGTTTTTCGAGCGCCTCTTTGAGGTCGTTGTATCTCGCTCCGTCGGTCGGATAGATGCCGCAAAACACCATCGGCGACACCTCTTTGAAGCCTTCGAGCGGCTGAGTCACGCCGCCTTTCGCGAGCGTGATCGTGTCGCCGACTTTGGTGTCGGACACGTTCTTTATGCTCGCGCAGAGATAGCCGACGTCGCCCGCGCAGAGAAAGTCGCACGGCGTGGAACGCGGAGTGAACACGCCCACTTCGGTGACGTCGAACTCTTTGCCCGTCGAGAACATCTTGATCTTGTCGCCCGCTCTGACCTCGCCGTCAAAGATGCGGATGAACGAGATCGCGCCCTTGTAGCTGTCATAATAGCTGTCGAAGATGAGCGCTTTGAGCGGCTTGTCGGCGTCGCCCGTCGGGTGCGGCAGCAGCTCGATGATCTGCGCGAGCACTTCGTCTATGCCTATGCCCTCTTTGGCGGACACGAGCGGAGCCATGGACGCGTCCAAGCCGATGACGTCTTCTATCTCTTTGCGCACCTCTTCGGGGCGCGCGGACGGCAGATCGATCTTGTTTATCACGGGAATAATCTCAAGATCGTTGTCGAGCGCGAGATAGACGTTGGTCAAAGTCTGCGCCTCGATGCCCTGCGACGCGTCGACGATCAGGATCGCGCCCTCGCACGCTTTGAGCGAACGCGAAACTTCGTATGTGAAGTCGACGTGTCCCGGCGTATCGATGAGATTGAGCTCATAGGTCTCGCCTTTGTATGTATAGTACATCCGCACGGGAGTCAGCTTGATCGTGATGCCTCTCTCGCGTTCGAGGTCCATGCTGTCGAGCAGCTGTTCTTTGGCGTCGCGCTTGGCGACGGTGCCCGTCACGTCCATCAATTTGTCGGCGAGAGTGCTCTTGCCGTGATCGATGTGCGCGACGATGCAGAAGTTGCGGATCTTGGTCTGGTCCTTGGGCATTAAAATAGCTCCTTGGGTGCTCTTGTCAACACGGGCACCAATTATTTGTACTGCGCGGCGAGCGCGGCGAACGCCTGCTTGCTGCGCACGATCTTGTCATGGGACACGCAATATGCCGCCCTTGCATAGCCATTGACGCCGAAGCTCGACGACGGCACGATCAAGATGCCGAGAGCCTTGGCGGCGTCGCAGAACTTCGCCTCGTCGCCGTCGGGCGCCTTGATGAACAGATAGAACGCGCCTCGCGGCTCGATGTATTGCAGTCCCGCGTCGTCGAGGACTTGTTGGAAAGCCTTGCGGTTGCGGTCATAGAATTCGACGTCGGGCTTGACGTCGAGGCAGTCGGCGACCACGCGCTGCATGAGCGACGGAGCGTTGACGAAGCCGAGGATGCGCGTCGCGACGGAACACGCCGAGCACAAGTCGTCATAGTCGCGCGCGCTCGGAGAGATCGCGATGTAGCCTATCCTCTCGCCTGCGAGCGACAGCGACTTGCTGTACGAATAGCAGGTCAGAGTGTCGGGATAGAAGGACGCGACATAGGGCTGCACCGCTCCGCCGTAGACGAGCTCGCGATAGGGCTCATCCGAGATCAAATAGACGGGAGCGCCTATCCTCGCGCTCGCACGCGTCAGCGCGGCGGCGAGTGCGCGCAGCTCCTTTTCGCCATAGACTGCTCCGGTAGGATTGTTGGGCGTATTGATGATCACGGCTCGGGTGCGCTCGCCTATCGCGCGCTCGATAGCGTCGGGATCGGGCATGAGATCGGCGTCGGTGGCGACCTCTTTGAGCACGCCGCCGAAGTTGGAGACATAGCATCGATACTCGCCGAAATAGGGAGTCAGCACGATGACTTCGTCCCCCTCGTCGAGCAGCGCTTTGAGGACGACGTTGAGTCCCCCGGCGGCGCCGACGGTCATGATGACGCCCTCTTTGCGATAGCCTGTCCCAAAGTCCGCATTGAGCTTGGCGGCAATGCGCTCGCGCACGTCGTCGTAGCCGGCGTTGCTCATATAGCCGTGCAAAAAGACGGCGTCATCTGTGGCGACTTCTTTGGCTATCGCCTCGGCGACTTTGGGAGGCGGAGCTATGTTGGGATTGCCGAGACTGAAATCAAAGACCTTGTCTTCGCCGAGAAGCGCGGTCATGCGCTTGCCCTCCTCGAACATCGCTCTGATCGCCGAAGAGGAATTGATCATTGCTCTCATCTTTTTGGAAATCATAGACACCTCCGCGCATATGCGCCGTACTTTTATATTATATATTCTCGCGCGCGTTTGCGCAAGCGTTTGCGAAGTCGCCGAGCTTCAAAATCGTTGACGAAGACGCAGGCGCAAGAGTACAATATAGACAGGTGACATGACTATGGAATTGATCGACAAAATTTTTGACAACGCAAAGAAGCGCGGCTTTGTGCCGCACATCGCAAATGCGGATGAGGTCAACGATCTCGTCTGCTCGCTGATCGGCGACGCTCCCGTCAAGATCGGCTCGGGCGGCAGCATGACGCTCAAAGCGCTTGGCACGCTGTCCGCCCTCGTCGACAAGGGACACACGGTGTACAGCTACGACACCGTCAAAGACGAGGACAGAGACAGGCTCTATCAGCTCGCCGCGGGCGCAGATTGGTTCATCTCGTCGGCGAACGCCGTGACCGAGCGCTGCGACATCGTCAACATCGACGGCACCACCAACCGCGTCGCGCCGCTCATCTTCGGAGTGCCCGACATCATCTATGTCGTCGGCTCCAACAAGCTCGTGCCCGATCTGCAAGCCGCCGAAAAGAGGATACGAGATCACGCCTGCCATCTCAACGCCGTGAGACTGGGCAGGAAGACGCCGTGCGCGTTCACGGGCAAGTGCAGCTATTGCGACTCCCCCGACTGCATGTGCAACGTGACGACGATCGTGCACCACCCCACCAAACTGCAAAAGCAAGTGCATCTGATCTTGGTGCGCGAACAACTCGGATATTGAGGTAAGATATGGCAATCGCAAAAGACGACATCTTGATGACGCGCCCCGTCGCTCATCGCGGACTTCACGACAACAAGACCATTCCCGAAAACTCGCTCGCCGCGTTCCGCAACGCTGTCGAGCACGGTTACGGGATAGAGCTGGACGTCTATCTGACGGACGACGGCACGCTGATCGTGCATCACGATCCGTCGCTGAAACGCACTTGCGGGATCAAGACGCATCCCGAAAAGATAGACTCGTCGCATCTCGAAAAATATCGTCTTATGAACACGGACGAGACAATTCCGCGTCTTGCGGACGTGCTCGCGCTCGTCGACGGAAAGGTGGGATTGATCATCGAAGTCAAGGTCAGCTCCAAGTTCGAAAAGACGTGCGCCGCGCTGTGGGATCTGCTCAAAGACTACAAGGGGCACTATTGGATAGAGTCCTTCGATCCGCGCACAGTGCGCTGGTGGCACGACAATCATCCCGACGTCATATTGGGGCAGCTCTACGACGTCTACGCATGGCAGCGCGCATACTGCCGCAAAGTCGGCACGCACGAGTACATCGACTTCATCGCCGCCAACGTAGGCAACATAAAAAAGAAATTTTACGCAAAGGTGAAAAAGGCGCGCCCCCAAGTCGCGCTCGTCGTCTGGACGGTGCGCACCCCTGCCCAACAGGACAGCGCAAAGCGCTTTGCCGACAACTACATCTTTGAGAGCAAGATCAAGAACGAGACGTATATAGACTTGCCGTGAGCACACACTATGCTCGGAGGTGAGTTATGAAGATCTCTACACTGTTCGGCTTCGGACTCGGAGCCATGACTGCCGCGATCGCGGCAAAGAAGTTGGACGGAGCGGCATACGGCGCACGCAAACGCGCGCTCAAAAAGAAGCTCGTCCGCATCCTCGACTGATACATAGTCGAAAAAAGCCGCGGAAAGCTCCGCGGCATTTTTTTGCAAATTTTGCGCATCAGATCGCGTCAGACGTACTTGATCTCCTTGTCGCCGTCCGCAGGCTTTTTGCCGCTGCGCTCGTAATAGTTCTCGATCGCGGCTTTGATAGCCTCCTCGGCGAGCACGCTGCAATGTATCTTTTGCGGCGGCAGTCCCTCGAGATATTCGACGACTTTGGCGTTGGTCAATTTGAGCGCCTCGTCCACCGTCATGCCGATCACCATGCCCGTGGCGACGGAGCTGGTCGCGATCGCCGCCGCGCATCCGAACGTGCGGAATTTGGCGTCCGTGATCACGTTGTCCTTGATCTTGAGCGAGATCTCCATGATGTCGCCGCAAGCCGCGTTGCCGACTTTGCCGACGCCGTCGTTGTCCTCGATGAACCCCATGTGCTGAGGATTGGCGAATATGTCCATTACTTTCTGATTATACATATCTCTGTTCTCCTTGTACGTTTTTGAAGAGCGGCGACAGCTCGCGCAAGAACTCGACGGTCTTTTGCAGCTTGTCTACCGTGTAGTCCACCTCTTGCATCGTGTTGGACTTGCCGAAACTGAATCTGATCGAGCCGTGCGCCATCTCGATCGGCACGCCTATCGACAGCAGCACATAGCTCGGCTCCAACGAACCGCTCGAGCACGCGGAGCCGCTCGAAACGGCTATCCCGGCAAGATCGAGCCTCATCAAGATCGATTCGCCCTCGATGTACTTGAAGCTGTAATTCGCGTTGCCCGGCAAGCGTCTGTCAAAGTCGAGAGCGCCGTTGAGTTTGACGTCGGGGATGCTCGCGTTGACCTTGGCGACGAACGCGTCGCGCAGCTCGCGAATGCGGGCGTTGTTGGCTTCTCTGTCGCGGACGGCAAGCTCGATCGCCTTGCCCAGTCCGACTATGCCCGGCGTGTTGAGCGTGGACGCGCGCATATTGCGCTCCTGCTCTCCGCCGTCCATAAAGCGCTCTGCCTTGACGCCGTTGCGCTTGTACAGCACGCCTACGCCCTTGGGGCCGTAGAACTTGTGTGCGCTCATAGAGAGCAGGTCGATGTTGTCCCTGACGACGTCGATGTCGACGTTGCCGATCGCCTGCACCGCGTCGGTGTGGAAGACGATCTTGTGCGCCCTCGCGATCGCGCCTATCTCGCGGACAGGCTGGATCGTGCCGATCTCGTTGTTGGCAGTCATTATGCTGATCAGCGTAGTGTCGGGGCGGATCGCCGCCTCGACGGCGCCCGGATCGACAAAGCCCTCGCTGTCCACGTCGAGATAGGTCACCTCAAAGCCCTCGCGCTCGAGCGTCTCGCACGTCTTGATGACTGCCGGATGCTCGATCTTGGACGTGATGATGTGCTTGCCCTTTTTGGAATGAGCGCGAGCGATGCCCTTGATCGCCCAATTGTCGCTCTCGGTGCCGCCCGAAGTGAAGTAGACTTCGTTGGGCCTGCAATTTATCGCGGCGGCGACTTGTTCGCGCGCCTTGTCTATCGCGACGAGCGCCTCTCTGCCGAAGAAGTGCTGTGACGAACCGTTGCCGTAGACCTCCGTAAAATACGGAAGCATCGCCTGCAATACCTCGGGATCGGTGTATGTCGTCGCCGAATTGTCAAGATATATCCTCATTGTACCTCCGTGAGTTGTTCGAGCGTCATAGAGTCGAGACACTCGTTTATCGCTTTGTATAATTTTTCCCATACGCCGCGCGTGCAGCAACAGTCCTTGTTGCAGCACTCGCCGCTGATGCAGTCCACGATCTCCAAGCCGTTTTCCAGACAGCGCAGCACGCTGCCGACCGTGATCTCGGACGGCGGAGCGGTCAGATAGTAGCCGCCGCTCGCTCCCCTCGCCGCTCCGACGAGCCCGTCTTTGCGCAGAGCAGTCAACAGCTGCTCGAGATACTTCTCGCTCAGTCCCGTCGTCGCCGCTATCTGCGGCAGCGAAAGCGTCCCCTCACCGTAGTGAGCGGCGAGTTCGCACATCGCTTTGAGTCCGTATCTGCCCTTTGACGAAAGTTTCATATCAATCCCTATCAATTTACTATGGTATATCTTACACCGATTTATGCGCGCTGTCAACACATTTGCACGGCAAAACGAAAAAAGTTGACACGCTTTGAGTTTTTCACGCAAAAAAACAAATATCGCCGCTCCTATGACGGCGTCCGAAACTTGCGCGCTGCTCGCGCGGCGCTTGCCGAGCTTGCGCAATGCAGACAAAGACCGATCCGCGCCAAGCGCAACGCTTTGAACAATTTGCTCCAAACAAAAAAGCCCTGCCCTCTCGGGCAAGGCTCTCTATGTCAAGTCGTCAAGACAACGCGACGTCGAGCGTCATCATGATCACAAAGCCCACGATCACGCCCCATGTGCCGAGATGGGGATGGTCGGCGAGCTTGGAGTCGGGGATCAAGTCGTCGGCGACGACGAAGATCATCGCGCCTGCCGCGAATGCGAGCAGCCACGGCTGCACCGACGTCAGATAGGCGGACAAGAAGTAGCCCAGCACTGCGCAAATCGGCTCCACCGCGCCGCTGCCGACGCCGTAGCCGAACGCCTTGACGCGGCTGCCGAGCGCATTCTTCATCGGCAGAGCGACTGCCGCGCCCTCGGGCAAGTTTTGGATGGCAAGTCCGATCGCGAGTCCGAATGCGGACACATAGAGAGCGTCGTCGCCGGCTGCCGCCGCCGCGCCGAAAGCAAAGCCCACGGCAAGTCCTTCGGGGATGTTGTGCAGCGTCACGGCGAGGAACATCTTGGTGTATTTGTGCAGCTCGCTCGGCGGGCCCTCCTCTTTTTCGGAACCGCTGTGGAAGTGCGGGACGACTTTGTCCAACACGGCGAGCACTATGCCGCCGATAAGCATGCCGACTGCCGCCGGGACAAACGCCCAGTCGCCCATATAGGACGCGCCGTCTATCGACGGGATGAGCAGAGACCAGATCGACGCCGCCGTCATTACTCCGGCTGCAAAGCCGAGGAAGACGGTGTTGACCTTCTCCGATATCTTGTTTTTGAAAAAGAACACGAACGCGGCTCCGGCGGACGTTGCGACAAAGATGATGCAGAAGCCGACGATCACCATAGCTGTATTGCTCATATGATCACCTATCGATAGTAATTTATCGCCGCGCGCGCGATTTGTCAACCATAGCTAACAACTTTTTTGCAAAAATTTTCACATTACAAGATATGCAAACATATCGGGGCAAAATGTGGATCTTTGCAAAACAAAACGGCGGCTTGCGCCGCCGCCTTGTCAACATACCGAAAAAGGCTTACTTCTGCTTGAACGTTACCTTCATGGTGCCCATATCGGGATCTTCTTGCTCAATGACGAGCTTGCCGCCGGACGCGGTCGCGATGGTCTTGCCTCCGACAATGATGTCCTTGCCGTCTTGAGTGTATTCGCCGATCAATATTTCCGTTTCACCGGAAACACTGTAAATCTTGCCGTCCTCGAACTTGTAGCCCGACTGCTTCATCATCTCCTCGGAAGATCCGAGCATATACTCTGCGAATTTGTCGAGATCCATGCCCATCTCCTCTGCCATCTCCTTCGCCTCGTCGGAGAAGTCGATGTCGTAGCTGTCGAACATGAACGTCTTGCCCTCTACGTCGGTGGCGCAGGCGGCGAATGCGGTCAAGCATACTGCAAGCATGCAAACGACTGCAAAAACCGAAAAAAACTTCTTCATAAGTGTCCTCCTTTGGCTTTCGCCAATTATTATGATTTAATTATAACTTCATAGAGAATGTGCGGCTCAAAAGTTGTACACCGTGCAAAATAATTCTCAAACTTCCAAAAAATGAGAAACAGCCTCCGCGGATATCCGCGAAGGCTGCCGGCTTGAATGCAACGTCATTTTTGCACGAACACGAATTTTGCGGTCATCTCTCCGACGTAGGGGTCGTCTTGAGTCAACATTATCGTCAGCTTGCCGCCGTAAGCCTCGGCAGTCATGCCCGAAGACTCTATACTCCCTATCTTGACTTCGCTGCCGTCTTGGGTGTACGGCTCGGATGTAGACTCAATGCCGTTGT
>CALWKR010000018.1 GCA_944381315.1 uncultured Christensenellaceae bacterium | reverse complement strand
ACGCAGAGAGCAACAGTTAGTTGCGAACTGCTCAGGGGTGTACTCCCCATATCTCCGCCAGTAGAAGCCAGTAGAAAAAAGGCTTGACATATATCAAGCCTAATACTGGTGGAGATAAGGGGAGTCGAACCCCTGACCTCTTACATGCGAAGCAAGCGCTCTACCAACTGAGCTATATCCCCATGCAGCGATAGCTATTATAGCATGCACATGAGCAAAATGCAACCGATCTGTCGGAGTTTTGCAAAATTTTTCCGTCGATCGCCGCGCAGTCGCAAGCAAAGCCGCGAATATGGTTGAAAGTTTTTTCTGCATATGCTATAATCTCAATCGTAACGCGGTTCGCAACCATAATGATCGAGATGGAAGGTTGGCTGAGTGGTCGATAGCGGCGGTCTTGTAAGGACGAGCGTAGCGAGGACGGAATAGCGAGCTTTGGCGAGCGTTAAACCGTTGATCTAACAATATGGAAGGTTGGCTGAGTGGTCGATAGCGGCGGTCTTGAAAACCGTTGATGCGAGAGTATCCGGGGGTTCGAATCCCTCACCTTCCGCCAAAGGAAGCGGCCTTAGGGTCGTTTTTCTTGGCGGAAAGCGTGAGGGATGAGAGCCCCCGCGGGTTCGGCGCAGCTCAGACGAAAGCCTGTCTAGGGCGTCGTCTGCCTCCCTCACCTTCCGCCAACGCTCCGAGCTTGTCTTGGAGCGCCCACAAAAAAGCGAGTAGAGCAGGGCTCTCTCGCTTCTTTATTTTAAATTTGGTTTTGATCTTTCGTCACAGATCGCAGAGCTTTTCGAAGATCTTTTCGCCGTCGTTGTTTTGACAGACGACACGAGCATATCCGACGGCGTGTATGTCGTTGCGGCAACGGACGAGAGCGACAATCGCGCGCAGATCGAGGTCTCGGTCGTCTTTGGCGTCGAGCAGCAATAAGAGAAAGCGTTTTGCCGCGCCCCGACAAGGGGCGCGGCTTTTGCTTGGAGAGATCTCGACCGATCGAGCCGCCGATGGCGCAAGCGGCGCCGCGCCGTGTGCGGAAAGCCGACTAAGAACGCAATTGTGCCGCAGATGAGGAAATTGGTTGATAGACGGCGGCGCGATATGGTATCATAGGAGCAGAAAGAGGCGCATGGGCGCAAAGGAGGAGCTTGTGGCAGAAGAAGAAAAGCGCGAAAAAGGCTTGGACGCGGCGGACGATGTAGCAGACGGCGGCGCGGAGAAAGGCGCGGCGATCGAAAACGCGGACGGCGCGAAACAAGGCGCGGCGATCGAAAACGCAGACGGCGCGGCGGCGGTCGCGCAGCCCAAGAAGGGCTTTTGGGGCAAGGTAGACAGGTGGTTCGGGATCACGAAGAACGGATCCAACTTCCGCACGGAGATAATCGCCGGAGTGACGACGTTTATGGCGATGGTCTATATCCTTATGGTCAATGCGGGGATGTTCGCGACCGTCATTCCGAACAGCGAGGACGCGTACGGCGCGGCGTATATCGCGACGGCGATCGGCGCTGTAATCGGCACGATGTTGATGGCGCTGTTTGCGAGGATGCCGCTCGCGCAGGCGTCGGGCATGGGCATCAACGCCTTTGTCGTCTATACGCTGCTCGACTTGGGCACGGGGCTGACTTACGCGAACTGCATGGTGTTTACGCTGATCGACGGCGTAGTCTTTTTGGTCTTGACGGTGACGGGGCTGAGGCGCAAGATCTTTGAAGCCATCCCGGCGGCGGTCAGGCACGCGATCCCTGTCGGTATCGGGATGTTCATCGCGTTCATCGGCTTTCAGCAAGCCGGCGTCATCGTCGGCGACGACAGCACTCTTACGGAATTCGCGTCTTTCAATCTGCTCAACAATACCGCATTCATAACATATGAAAACGGCGTGGTCGGAGGGATAATGCCTGCGATCGTCGCGCTGATCGGCGTGCTCGTCATCGCCGTTCTGTCCAAGAAACAGGTCAAGGGCGCGATCCTCTGGGGCATGCTCGGCTCGACGGCGCTGTATTATGTCTTCGCAGGGATAGCCGTCGGCGCAAACGTCGAGGCGGCAAAGACGATGTTCGCCGACGTGTCGATCGGAAATCCGTTCACTGCGTTCAAGGCGTGGGCCAACGACTCGCTCGGCGCGGTCTTCACCGAGGGATTCAACTTCGACTCCTATCTCGCGATCGAGGGCAACAACGTCAGTACGCTCATCGTCGTCCTGATCACGTCGGCGCTGTCGATGTGCATGATCGATATGTTCGACACGATCGGCACGCTGTACGGCGCGTGCGCCAAAGGCAACTTGCTGGACAAGGACGGCACTCCTATCCGCATGGAAAAGATGATGCTCGCCGACGCGATCGCCACTTGCACCGGCGCGGTCGCGGGTACGTCCACGGTCACGACTTTCGTCGAATCGTCGTCGGGCGTCGTCGCAGGCGGCAGGACGGGGTTCACCGCGCTCGTCACGGGGATCTGCTTCTTTGTCGCGATGTTCCTCAGCCCGATCGCTCAGCTCATTCCGCGCAGCGCGACGGCGACTGCGCTCGTCTGGGTGGGCGTGTTGATGATGAGCTCCGTCACCAAGATCAAGTGGGAAGACGCGGCGGAGGCGATCGTAGGATTTTTGACATGCATGGTCATGCTGCTCGGTTACTCGATCTCCAAGGGCATAGGCATAGGCATCATTACCTATATCGTCATCAGCGTCTTTACCGGCAAGATCAAGAAGATCTCCATCCCGACGTGGGTGATAGGCGCGGTGTTCTTTTTGACGTTCATCTTGACTTGACGGCATATGCAAAAGCGACAAGCGGCTCCCTTGGGAGCCGCTTTTGTTTTGGGGATATGTATTGAGTTTTGCGCCGTGCGGCAAGAATTAGAGATCGATGCGCAACGCCATCGCGGAAAGATCGCGGCAGTCATATTTGCGGAGAGAAGAACGCGTCGAGCCGAGGCATAGCCGCCGATTCAGGAGCGGCGCGCGATCTCTTGTCTGACTGCTTCGAGGAAGGCTTCGGCAGGGCGAGAAAGAGGTCTCGACTTCTTGTGCGCAAAGACGAGATCGGCGGTCATCGGCGGATCGAGAGGACGGAATGTCAGCCGCGAGCCCGCGGTGTTCACAAGTCCTGCTATCGTCAATACGCAGCCCATGCCTGCCTGCGCCATCATCGCCGCATTGGTGACGAGATTGTGCGTGGACACTATGTCGAGCGAGGAGAACGGCTTGCCCAGCCAGCCGGACAGCTCGTTGGAGTTGAGAGCTTGGCGCGAGCAGAGCAGCGGTATCGACGACATGTCGGACGGGCGCACCGTCGGACGTGCGGAAAGAGGGCAGTCGTCGCGCATCAGCAGTCCCCAGCTGTCGCGGACGGGCAGAGTAAGATAGTCGAAGTTGTTCAGAGCGGTGCTGCCGACGAACAGTCCGAAGTCTATCAGCCCGCCGTCGAGGCGCATAGTGACGTCCTCGTCGTTGCCGCTGTACAGGTGGAATTTTACGTCGGGATGCCTGTCGGTCAGAGCCTTCATCGCGTCTATCAAGAGCTGCATCCCCGGTGTCTCGCCGCAGCCGATCGAGACGTCGCCGATCAGCTCGTCGCCGCGTGACAAAAAGGAGCGTTCCGTCATCTCGGCAAGCTCGACGATCTCGCTCGCGCGGCGATAGAGCAGCGCTCCGTCCTCGGTCAGCGTGGTCTTGCGCTTGCCGCGATCCAACAGCTTTACGCCAAGCTCGGACTCAAGCTCCATGAGCTGTTTGGAGAGCGTCGGCTGCGTCAGATGAAGCCGCTCTGCGGCGGCGGTTATGTTTTGCGTCCTCGCGACTTCGAGAAAGTATTTCAATACGCGCAGTTCCATGTTCACCTCTTTTTTCTCATTATAGCGGAAGACGGCGGCGATGTCAATTCTATTATGCGCGCGGCGAATGATGTGTCATTGAGACTAAGTATTTGCTATGATATGCGCGGCGGCGTATAATGTGATCGGAGGGATGATATGGATATTTCGCAATACAAGCGCAAGATCGCGGAGGATCCGCATATCGTATGCGGTTCGGAAGCGCATCTGTGTATGCACGCCGTCGCTGCCAAGGCACGGCGCGTCACCGCCGAGATCAACAACGCGCCGCACGACACCGCGGAGCTCAGAGAGCTGTTCGGCAAATTGACGGGCAAAGAGGTGGATGAGAGCTTTGGGCTTTTTCCGCCGATATATTCCGACTTCGGCGAAAACATCACCGTCGGCAAGGGCGTCTTTATCAATTCGGGCTGCTGCTTTCAAGATCAAGGAGGCATCACGCTCGGCGACGGGTGCCTGATCGGGCATCAGGTCGTCTTTGCGACGCTCAATCACGACAAGGATCCGGACAAGCGCGGAGATATGACCGCCGCGCCGATCGTGCTTGGCAAGAACGTCTGGGTGGGAGCGCATGCGACGATATTGCCCGGAGGGACGATAGGGGACGGCGCGATCGTCGCCGCCGGCGCAGTCGTAACCAAGGACGTGCCTGCAATGGCGATCGCGGCAGGGGTGCCGGCGAAGGTCGTTAAATATATAGAATAATGGCGCCTGTGTCGACCATAGGCGCTTTGGAGTCTCTGCACGTCCTGTCGATGTCGAGTTGTGACGACTGAGTCTGCCGAGCCGGTGGCAAACGCCAAGCGCGGACTTGTCCGATTTTGGCTCGAAGAGCGGATCGCGGTATGGCGACGCGCTTGCAATTGTGCGTGCGCCCGTGTTATAATGCATCCGAGGTGACATCATGTTCAGAGAGATGAGAAGGTTCAAGAACAGCCGCGGCGAAGACGGCTGCGTCGCCGTGCTCAAAGAAGCCAAGCGCGGCGTGCTGTCCGTCATAGGCGACGACGGCTATCCTTACGGCGTGCCCGTCAACTTCGTGCTGGACGAGGCGGAGCGCAAGATCTATATTCACGGCAGCGCGCAGGGACACAAGGCCGACGCTATCAGGGCGTGCGACAAGGTGTCGTTCTGCGCATGGAGAGAGGACTGCCGAAAGGACGGCGATTGGGCTTGGTATTTGACGAGTGCGGTCGTGTTCGGGCGCGCGCGCTTTGTCGAGGACAGGAGCGTCGTCGAGCAAAAGGTGCGTATGCTCGCGGCAAAGTACTATCCGTCCGACGAGGAGATCGACAAGGAGATGGCGCGCGACGGACATCGCGTGCAGCTCATCGAGATCGAGATCGAGCATATGAGCTCCAAGCAGGTGCACGAAAAATGAGGACGAAGATAGCGTCCGTCGTCTGCGAACTCGTCGTCGCGGTCTGCGCGATCGTCGGCGTGTGGGGGAACAACTTCCTCTATTTTACGACGCAGTCCAATCTGTGGATAGGGATCGTCTGTCTCGGCTTTGCGATCAAGCAGATCGTCGGGATGATCGCGCCAAAGCTCGCGCGTATCCCCGTTTGGGCGAGGCGGATGAAATTCGTCTTTACGGTGTCGATAACGCTCACGGGCGCCGTTTTTTGCGTCGTGCTCGCACCTGTTTACAAGGGCGCTTTTTCTGATCCGATAAACGTCATCACGCACGTCGTCGTGCCGCTGTTTGCGGTCATAGATCTGCTGATCTCCGAAAGGGAGAGACTGGGCGGCGTGTCCATTGTGTGGTCGCTGGTGCCGCCCGTCTATTATCTCGCGTTCGCGACCGTCGGCTTTATGCTCAATTGGAACTTTGGCGGCGGCAACAATTATCCGTATTTCTTCCTCAATTGGGGCTCGCCGGTCGGCGCGTTCGGCATAGGCGGCGAGGGCGTGTACTTCTTGGGGACTTTTTGGTGGATATTGATCATGATCGTCATCGTCTGCGCGATCGCGGCGATCTATCTCGCAGTCATCAAGAGGTTGGCAAGAGGCAAGCGAGGAAACAGCTCCTCTCAAAGCAAGGACGAGGATCGCGCGTAATTTTGCGCGGCGGGGCAATATAATATATTGTTGCGCTCGCGTGCGCGGCTGTGGTATAATTTGGTCACGGAGGACTTATGCAAAACGACTCGATCCCCGAGCGTCCCGGATCCGAGGGCGCGCAGGGCGCGGAGCCCGATCTCAAATACAAAAACGGCAAGGAGGTCGCCAAGGGCGGCTTGCTCGGTCTCTTTATCGGTCTCGCGATCATAGCGCCGGGCGTGAGCGGCTCTACGGTCGCGATCATCTTCAAGCTCTATGACAAACTCATCTACGCGTTCGGCAATGTTCTCAAGCGCTTCGTCAAGTGCGTCAAGTTCTTGCTGCCGATCGCGATAGGCGCGGTCATTGGCTTTTTGCTGGGGTTTTTCGCGATCCAAAAATTGATGGAAGTCGCACCTTTCGCGGTGATCGGCTTGTTCGGCGGAATGATGATCGGCGCTTTCCCTGCCGTCGCCGACGAGATCAAGGGCGCAAAAAAGAGCGCGCCGCGCATTGCGCTGTTCTTGATAGGGCTTGCGATCCCGATCGCGATCTCGGTCGCCACGACGTTTGCGTCCGAGGGCGCGCGCCCGCTCGAGGGCTTGCAGTGGGATCACTATATCATGTTCGTGCTGATCGGCTACGTCGTCGCGATCACTCAGGTCGTGCCCGGACTCAGCGCGACGGCGATCTTGATGGCTTTCGGCTACTTCTCGTCCATCATGAACTCCGTCCATCTCGATTATTGGCAAGCAAATCCGATGATCTTGCTCGTCTATGTCTGCATGGTGCTGGGGTTTGTCATCGGTCTGGTCTCGTTCTCAAAACTGCTTGACTTTGTCTTCGCAAAGGCGAGGACGACCGCCTTCTTCGCGATCGTCGGACTGTCGCTCGGCTCCGTCGTCACCATCTTCTTCAATTCGGATATCTATGCCGTCTACACCGATTGGAGCGCAAACGGCGTTGACGCCGCCGATCTCGCGGCAGGGATAGTGCTGTTCGCGGTCGGGCTTGTCGTCGCGCTGCTCTTCGTTAGATATGAACGCAAAAAACAGCGCGAGCTCCCTCCGCCAAACGGGATAAACTTGTGATCGACGCGCCTTCGGGCGCGTTTTTTTGACAAAAGAGAGGACGCGAGACTTTCTTGTCGAGTATCGGAGACAATATCCTGCTTGCGTATCAATGATCTGCGCGAGAAAACGCTCGGCGCGCTGTCTGTCAAGTTCCGGCGACATGATTTTGCAACGCGAAAAAAATAGCGAAAGAGCGAAACGGCGATATCGATCACAAAGTATGCGAAAAATCTCGACGGGAAATTGGGGAAAGAGTAAGAAATTTTAGCTGTTGATCGTCAAGCATGAGTGACAGAATTCTATGCTAAAATCGCGAGAGGGTGTGAGATCATCTTTCCGCCTGTCAAGCAAGCGTGACAAGATCGAGAACGCAACCGTGCCGAAAGTTGCGGCGCAAGTCGGGGCGATCGGCATGCCGAGCGTAATCGTGCGCAAAAGCAGGCAAGCCGCGCGAGCGTACGCGTTGACAATCTCGCGTCGGTATGAGATAATTGTGTCGGAGGACTTATGGACATCGTCATTGTCGGAGCAGGAATAGGCGGCTTGGCGGCGGCGAGCGCGTTTGCGAAAGCGGGCGATCGCGTCACCGTCTTTGAGCGCGCAAACGGCGTGGACGCCATGCGTTGCGGACATGACGACGTGGATCCCGATGCGTTCGCGAGAGCCGGATTGCCGCTGCCCGACGGCAGCGTGTTCAAGCGCGATTGGACTTTCGTCGCTCCCGACGGAAAAATGCGCGGCATTCGCGAAGCGCACCCCGACGTGACCGTCGGCAGGACTGCGCTGGACCGTATGCTTGCGGAGCGGGCGGAGCACGCAGGCGCAAAGCTCGTGTTTGGCGTCACGGCGAGCAACGCGATCGTCAGGGACGGCGCGGTAGTCGGCGTGCGTGCGGACGGGACGGAAGTTCTTGCCGATCTTGTCGTGGACAGCGCAGGAGCGTTCTCGAGCGTGGGCGCGAGCGTCGCGGCTCTCGGCGTCGAGCAATGCAAGGACGACGAAGTCTTTTGCGTGCTCCGCACGTTTTTTGAACGCTAGAGCGGCGCCGCCGAGGCGAAATATCCCGAGAAGGTCTGGCTCAAATATCGCGGCATCGACGGGATCGGTTGGTGCAGGCGCGACGGCGCTCTCGACGACGTGCTCGTCGGAGTGGTGGGCAAAGCGGACGAAGCCGCATTGCTAAAATTGCAAGACGAGATGAGACGCGACAACGTCGGCGTCGGCGATCGCGCGGTCATCGGCGGCAAGATGTCTTTCATCCCGGTCAGATACCCGTCGACGCGCGCGGTCGCGAACGGTTATGCGGCGATAGGGGATCGCGCGTTTTTGACGATCCCTATGCTCGGGAGCGGGATCGCCGCCTCACTCGACGCGGCGCGAATGCTGACGGGCGTGATAGCCGCGGCGCGCGCTCTCGGCAAGTCGGTCGAGGAGACGTGCTCCGTCGCGAATCTGTGGAACTATCAAACGGCGCTCTTTGACGCGTTTGCCGATCATTGCGGCACGGACGTGATGAAGAGGGGAGTGCTGAGATTTTCGCCCGAGCTGCTGTCGCTGCTGCTGACGTCGGACTTGCTGGACAACGACGAGATGTGCGCGCTCGCCAAGGGCAAGACTCTCGATCTGCCGCTCGGCAAGTTGCTGAAAAAGGCGAAGAAGGTCAAGGCGAGCGAGCTTTGCAAGCTGCTCCCCGTGCTCGGGATGTTGGCGAAAAGCAAGCGCGCGGTAAAGATCGCGAAGGCTATCCCGAGAGAGTGGGATCAAAGGCGCGCGGACGCGTGGGCAAAGCGGCTGCGCAACGCGATAATATGAGAATAGTATCGATTTTTATCGATTAGTATCAATTTATATCAATTATTTTCGAGTAACAGACGGCGCCGATACGAGCGCCGTTCAGAGGTGAAAATGAAAAACATCCCGATCAACTTCGATTGGCTGTTCTGCGAAAAGTGGGACGACGCATATATCGACGTCGACGCGCCCGAAAAGGACTTTGTGCGCGTGGACATTCCGCACACCGTAAAGGAGCTGCCGCTCAACAACTTCGACGAGGCGATCTATCAATTTGTGTCTTGCTATCGCAAGCACTTCGAGCTCGGCGACGATTGCGTCGGCAAGAGGCTGTTCTTGAGATTCGGCGCGGTCGCCAACGCCGCCAAGGTGTGGGTCAACGGCAAGTTCGCCGTCGAGCATCGCGGAGGATATACCGCTTTTTGCGCCGAGATCACCGACTTGGTCAAGCGCGGCGACAACGTCGTCACCGTCCAAGTCGACTCTACCGAGCGCGAGGACATACCGCCGTTCGGCGGCGTCGTCGACTTCTTGTGCTACGGCGGAATCTATCGCGGCGTGTCGCTGCGCGTCACCGAGAGCGCCTTTGTCGAGCGGCTGGAGCTGACTCCCGATCTCGACGAGATGGCCGTCGAGGCTTGCGCATATGTCAACGGCGCGAACGGCGGTGCGGTGTCCTTTTTTGCAACCGACAAGGACGGCAACGTCGTAGGCAGCGCTGAGGCGGACATCGTCCCGACAGATCGCGGCGACGTCGCGCGCGCCGTGATACGCATTGCCGACGGCAAACCGTGGAGCGTCGATTCGCCGGTGATGTACACGATCGCGGCGACCTTCGGCGGCGAGAGCCTTTGCGACCGCACGGGGATACGCAAGTGCGAGTTCCGCAAAGACGGTTTTTTCCTCAACGGCGAAAAGCTCAAATTGATAGGGCTGGATCGGCATCAATCCTATCCGTATGTCGGCTATGCGATGCCGTCCGAGGCGCAGGAAGACGACGCGATCTTCCTCAAACGCCTCGGCGTCAACATCGTGCGCACGTCGCACTATCCCAACGACAAAGCCTTTTTGGACAAGTGCGACGAGCTGGGATTGCTCGTATTCACCGAGATCCCGGGATGGCAGTTCGTCAGCGAGCGCAAAGATTGGCGCGACAAGTGCGTCGATCACGTCCGCGAGATGATAGAGGAGGACTTCAACCACCCGAGCATCGTGCTGTGGGGAGTGAGGATCAACGAGTCCGTCGACGACGACGAGCTGTACGGACGCACCAACGCGCTCGCGCACAAGCTGGACAAGTCCAGACAGACGGGCGGAGTCAGATGCTTCGCGCGCTCGCATCTGCTCGAGGACGTCTATACGTTCAACGACTTCGTCTTTGACGGCAAGCGCGAGGCGATCACTCCGCACCGCAAGGTCTGCTCCAAAGACGCGCCGCTGCTCATCACCGAGTTCGCGGGACATATGTTCCCGACCAAGTCGTTCGACTATGAGGGCAAGAGGACGGAGCACGCTTTGAGACACGCGACCGTGCTCGACGCCGCCTTCGCGTCCAAGACGCACTGCGGCGCGATAGGGTGGTGTATGTCCGACTACAACACGCACAAGGACTTCGGCAGCGGCGACAAGATCTGCTACCACGGAGTGTCGGATATGTTCCGCATCCCCAAGCTCGCCGCCTATGTCTATATGTCGCAGCAGGACGCCGAGCCCGTGCTCGAAGTGTCGTCCAATATGGAGATCGGCGATACCGCAGGCGGCGTGATGGGCGACATCTATATCTTCACCAATTGCGACGAGATCAGAGTGTACAAAAACGACGTACACGTCAATACGCTCAATGTCGCCGACGAGTGCAAGAGATCGCCGTATCCGCACTTGCCGCATCCGCCGATCAAGTTCGACGACCTCATCGGCAATCAGGTGCAAAGATCCAAGTTCGGCTTTTCGGAACGCGACGCAAAAGCCGTCAAAAAAGCGGTCAAGACGGTCAAGGCTCACGGCACTACCGCCGCAGTCGTCAAGCATATGCCGACTATCGCCAAGTGCTTCTTCAAGTACAAGTTCACCGGGCTCGATCTCTACAAGCTCTATGCGTCCTGCTTTACGGGCTGGGGCGGCAAGCAAAATTCTTATCGCTTCGACGGCTACAAGGACGGCAAGCTCGTCGTCTCGGTGGCCAAGGGCACCGTCTATGAAAAACAGCTCTTTGCGGCGGCGGATAGGAATGTTCTCCGTCCGCGCGACACCTATTCCGTCACGAGGATAGAGCTGAAAATGCTGTCGCAGCTCGGCAATGTGCTCGTCTATGACAACTCCGTCGTCAATGTGTCCGTCCAAGGTCCGCTGTCCGTCATCGGCCCGTCGCAAGTCGCGCTGATCGGCGGCCGCCGCGCAGTGTGGGTGCGCACGACGGGCAAGGGCAAAGCCAAGGTCGTCGTATCTTGCGAAGGACAGCAAGACAAGATCGTCGAGATAGACGTTGAATAATTCAAAAATCGAATATTTTCAAAAATAAATGAAAATTGCCGCGAGAGATCGCGGCATTTTTTTGCAAAATTTTGAAAAATGATGAAAAGTTGCGGCCGTGACGAGAGTAAACTCGGTGCAGGCATATATTATATGATCAAGCTCAAAAGATCGACGAAAAGGGAGGCAAGGGATCGGCGGCGGAGCAGTCGCGTTGCGGCGAAAATTCGGCATAATGGAAAAGGCGGATAATAAATTTTTGCAATATTTGCGAAAAGCCTTGACACTATCTCCGATATGTTATAGACTGTCAAAGAGGGAAGTTATGCTGAAAGTCAGTCACATCAAAAAATCATACGGCAAAAAACATGTGCTCCAAGACGTCGATCTCACTGTCGGCGACGGCAGGATATGCGGCTTGCTCGGGCTCAACGGCGAGGGCAAGAGTACGCTCATGAAGATCATTTGCGGCTTGACGTCGCGCGACGGCGGCGAGATCGAGATCGACGGCAGACGCGTCAAAGACGGCGACGCTCCCGTGGATATCGGCGCGATGATAGAGGCGCCGGCGTTCTTCGGAGAGCTCAGCGGCTTTGACAATCTCGAAATGCTCAGGCGTATGTGCCCCGAGGTGCCCGAAAAGAGAGTGCCCGAAGTGTTGCGACTCGTCGGCATCGCCGGCAGTGCGGGTGCGCCGTACAAGAGCTATTCGCAGGGCATGAAACAGCGGCTCTATTTTGCGTTCGCTTTGCTCAAAAAGCCCAAGGCGCTCATTCTGGACGAGCCGTTCTCCAATGTCGATCCCGTCAGCGTCAAACTGTTTGAGGACGTCGTCGCCGCGATGGCGGCGGACGGGTGCTCGGTGTTGATCTCGGGACATATCATCTCCGAACTCGAAAACATCTGCGATTGCGCTGCCTTTTTGGACGGCGGCGTCATCAAGGCGTATTATGACGATTTGTCGGGCGTGGATCTCCAAAAGGAGTTTTTGTCCGCCGTGTCGTCGAGCGGCGACGTCAGATGAGGCGCGTGCTCGACGCGGCGCTCTTCCGCTTGAAAAAGAGCAGGTCGACATTCGTCATCGTTGCGGCCGTCGCGCTCGCGATCGTCGCGGTGTGCGTCGCCGTCGGCATCGACGGCTCCGACTATGTCCGAGACGGTCAATTCGACGCCTATATCTTGGGAGGGAAAGAAGTCTCCGCAAGCGAGTACTACACCGCGATGAAAGAGGCGCTCGTCGGCTCGGCAGGCTCGTTGGGCGGTATGGACGACAGCCGTGCGCACGACTTCAATATGCAGCTCGCGCAATATGAATTCTTCATCGCCAACAACGTCGGTCTGCGCGACTTCGTCGATCCGACGCTGCAATATCTGTTCGGCACCGCCTACGCGATGCAGGTGCTGTATATGGTCGGCATTTGGGTCTGCATGGCGGCGGCGATCGCGCTGTCCGTCAAGTTTTTCCCTGCTGCCAACAGCGGCACTCCGCGCGTCGAGTTTTTGACCGGCGGCGTGTCGCGTGACGGCATTTGGACAGGCAAGACGATCGTCGCCTATGCGCTGTCGATCTTGCCCGCGATAGCGTTTTCGATCGCTATGTTCGTCTGCGCGCTCTGCGCGAGAGGAGAGGCGTTCTTGGTCGCCGACGATATAGGCGAGAGCGTCTATTCCATATCCGTCTTCGCGCAATGGGCGGCGGAAAGCGCGGCTTTGATCGCGTCGTCGCTGTGCGTCGCGTCATTCGCAAATATGGTCGTCTGCGCGAGCGGCGACAGGACTTCGGGAGCCGTCGCGGCGTGTTCGCTCGTCGCGGCGTTCTCGTTCGTCCCTGTCCTCGTCACGACGGTCGCGCCGACGGCGCTGTCGGGATATGCTTCGACATTGACGCCGATGATAGGATTGGTCTCGGCGTTCTCTGTGGGCGCGAGTCCGCTGTTCGGGATCTCGGTCGCGCTATATCTCTCCGCAGCGGCGATCTTGACGCTGACGGCGTGGCTCGTCTTCCGTAGAAAGGAGTTGTAAATTTTGGCGCCTGTATCGATCATCGGCGTTGTGAGGGGAATATGAAAGACGGAGTAAAGAGGTTTTGCGCGGCGGCTCCGTAGTCGGCATTTTTAGAGTTGATATGCTTGAGTGTTGCCAACCGCGTCACCTACTTTCTTGAGGACTTCATACTTGAGGGCGGCAAGGTCGGCTATGGCAGCGCGCACCTCGCCGG
>CALWKR010000017.1 GCA_944381315.1 uncultured Christensenellaceae bacterium | reverse complement strand
TCCTTCGCCTTGTCTATCGCGCCGATCAGCGCCTTGGCGACGCTGTCCTCTCTGTCGTGACAGCAGTCGAGGCTTTTTTGGAGCTCTGTGTTGGTCTTTTCGAGTTGTGCTATCCTGTCGCGGAGCGTCGCGATCGTCTTGTCGGCGCGGCTGCCGGCGTCGAAGATGTAGTCGTCCACCTGTTTTTTGTCATAGCCTTTGCGCACTGTTTGGAACAAGTTCATATCAGCCTCCTTGGCAAGGATACCACATTCGGTGCGGAGAAGTTTGGCGCAATATCGCGCTTTTGCGCGAATTTTGCAAAAAGAAGGATTGCGCGGCGCGGCGCATATATTGTATAATGAAAACGGAGGTTATCAATATGCGAGTAGCAATTTTTGTTGACGGTTCAAATTTTTATTACACCCAAAAGAAACTCGGTTGGAAGATCGATCTGAAAAAAATTTTGGACTACTGTTCCCAATGGGGCGAGATCACGGACGCCTACTACTACAACGGCACCGAAGAAAACGACAGCCAGCGCGCCTTTTTCGGCACCCTTGTTTCGATAGGCTATTCCATCGTGACCAAGCCCGTCAAGCACTTCAACAACGAGGACGGCACCCATTCCGCAAAGGCGAATCTGGACATCGAGATCGTCATGGACATGTTCTCTACGATAGACACCTACGACATGGCGGTGCTCGTCAGCGGCGACAGCGACTTTGCGCGCGCGCTGCAAATCCTGCGCACTCGCGGCAAGAAGTTCAAGGTGCTGTCCACCTTCCAATGCGTCGCAAAGGAGATCCGCTATCTGTGCGGCATGCACTTCATCGACTTCGTCAAGATACGCGACAGCGTCGAGAAGACGGATCCGCCGCAATCGTATCATAGCCGCGAAGAAGAGAGCGAAGAATAAAAATCGGGGCGCACGCAGCGCCCCTTTCTTTTTTTATTTCGGACTTATGCCCTATCCGCGTTGAGCAGCGACTGTTTGAGGTCGTAGAGCTTTTGCGACAAGTCGACCTTGTAGACGTGCGGATTGAGCAGTCGCTTGTACTCGTTCCAGAACGAAGCCATGCAAGTCTTGTGATAGGCGGCGATCTCCTTGACCGACGGCGACTTGTAGACGGTCTTGCCTCCGACGATGACGGGGACGTCGAGCTGTTTGACAAAGAAATCCGTGATCGTCTTGCGCTTCCAAGTAAAATAGGGATCGAAGATCTCCAGCTTGTCCAAGCCGTCGAAGTTCTCGTCGCGCAGCGCGATCAGATCGGCGAGCGCCTTGCCCGTCTTGTTGTCAAAGATACGGACGATCTTCTTGAAGCCGGGATTGGTGATCTTGGCAGGCGTGTCGCTCATCTTGAGTTTGGGGACGAGCTTGCCGTCCTTCTCTATCGCGGCGAGCTTGTAGACTCCGCCGAGCGACGGGCAGTCCGCGCTCGTGATCAGCTTGGTGCCTATGCCGTAGCAGTCGATCTTGGCGTTCTGCGACGCGAGGGACTGCAACACATATTCGTCTATATCGCCGCTCGCAAAGACCTTTGCGTCGGGGAATCCCGCCTCGTCGAGCATACGGCGCGTCTCGCGGCTGAGATAGGCGAGATCGCCGCTGTCCAATCTGACGCCGAGCGGCTCATGTCCGGCGGCGCGCAGCTCTTTGAACACCTCTATCGCGTGCGGCACGCCGCTTTTGAGCGTATCATAGGTGTCGACGAGCAGCAGGCAGCTGTCCGGATACATCTTGGCGTAGGCGCGGAACGCCTCTATCTCGCTGTCAAAACTCATCACCCAGCTGTGCGCGTGCGTGCCCGATACGGGGACGTCGAACATGCGCCCTGCGAGCACGTTGGACGTGGACGCGCAGCCTGCGATGACTGCCGCCCTCGCGCCGTAGATGCCTGCGTCGGGACCTTGGGCGCGGCGCAAGCCGAACTCGGCGACGGCGCCTCCGTTGGCGGCATAGACGATCTTTGCCGCCTTGGTCGCGATCAGCGTTTGGTGATTGAGGATGCAGAGGATCGCAGTCTCGATCAGCTGCGCCTCAAAGAGTCGCGCCTTGACTGTCAGGATCGGCTCTTGAGGGAACACGATCGTGCCCTCGGGGACGGCGTAGATTTCTCCGGTAAAGCGCAGATCGGCAAGCAGTGACAAGAACTGCTCGTCGAACAAGCCGAGCGAGCGCAGATAATCGATGTCCTCTTTGTCAAAGTGCAGGTTCTCGATATACTCGATGACTTGTTGGAGCCCGCAGGCGACCGCATAGTGGTTGCCGACGCCGCGGTAGAAGACGTCGAAGACGGCAGTCTTGTTGAGCAAACTGCTCTTGGAATAGCCGTACATCATCGTCAATTGATACAGATCGGTCAAAAGTGTAAGGTTTCTCATTTCTCACAAAAAAAAGTTGTTCGCGGGTCGGCTGCCGCCGTCCCCATTGCCTCGATCGGCGCGCATGGCTGCCGTCGCTTGATATGTCATTGTTCGGGCCGACCGAAAGCGTCCTTCCCCAAGCCGTAAAAAGACGTGCCGACGAAGCCGTGTTTGAGATAGTAGTCCTTGCGCTCGCAATAGTCGGGCGGCACGATCGTAGGATAGATCTTGCGGTCGGGCACCTCCCCTCTCCGCGGCTTGCCGAGCCCCGCGAACGAAGTCCCGTCAATGCCGTCGCGCAGATATTGCTCCTTCTTTTCGCAATAGTCGTCGGGGACTATCGTCGGCGCAAAGAGATCGCCGCTCTGCGTAAAGTGCTTGCTCTGGAAGCGTATGACGCCCTTTTGGTTGAGCACCATGACTATGCACGCGACGACGCACGCGCAATAGCAGATGACTTGGATGACGCCGATATTCGTGCCCGGGAAGGTGACGTGATCGACTTTGAGGAACTCGAGCGTACCTCTGACGAGCCCGTACCAAAAGATATAGTACACCGAGATCGTGAAGTTGCGCAATTTCTTGTACTTGAAGAAGAGCAAAAGCCCGATCACGAGTCCGACGAGATTGAGCGCGCCCTCATAGATGTAGAGCGCTTGGTGCCACTGCCCGTCTCTGTCGATGAAGACGGCGAAAGGCCACTTTTGGAACGCCTCGTTCGTGACCACTTGACCGTAGAGCTCTTGGTTGGCGAAGTTGCCCCATCTGCCGATGATCTGCCCGACTAGCACGCAGAGCACGACGCAGTCCGCGACTTTCGCGAACGAATATTTGCCGTTGCGCAGACAGCAGAACAGCAAGCCCATCGCGCCGCCGAATATGCCGCCGACGATCGTCAAACCGCCCTGCGAGATGTCCCAATAGCGGACGAACGCATCCCAGCTGTCGATCGGATAATATTCCTCTCTCGGCAAAACGTAGAACAGACGGCAGCAAATGACCGCGCAGATAAGCACCCATATGAACGCTTCGAGCGAAAAGTCTATGTCGATCTTGCGCTTGCCTGCAAGGAAGAGATAGAGCCCGTACGCGAGGATGATGCCCAGAGTGACGAACACGCCGTACCAGCGCACGGTGATCGAGCCTATCGAAAAGGCTATGCCGTCATCGAAAATGTTGGCGAGCAGCATATCAGAAGTCCATCTCCACTTGGCAAGTGCCGCAGTTGCGTACGCCGATGACATAGACGTTCTTGTCACCGAAGACGGAACGCATATGCGCGACGTAGTTGTCAGTGTCGGCGCGGCGAACATAGGCGATGACCGTGCCGGCAAAGCCTCCGCCGTGAACGCGCGTCGCGAGCACGCCGGGCATTCTCTTGCCGAGCGCGAGCGCAAGCGGTATGCGCTGAGCGGTGTCGCCGAGCGGATAGCAATTCTGCAACAGTTCGTACGAGCTCGTGCCGCTCTCGTCGATCATCTCGCCAAACTTGTTGATGTCGCAAGTGCGGACGGCGTCGAGCGCCTTCTCCACTCTCGCGTTCTCATTGAAATAGTGTATCGCGCGCAAGATCGCCCTTCCGCTGACTTTGTGTTGCAGCTCGGGGATCGCGGCATAGAACGCCGCCTCGTCGACTCCGCGCAGCTTCTCCGCGCCCATCTGCGCCGCGACTTGCTCCATCTCCGCGCGGATCGCCGCATATTGATCGGTCAGATCGGCATGGTCGCCGCCTGTGTTGGTCAAGACGATGTCAAGATCGGAGAAAGTCCAGCCCACGCTCGCGATCTCCAAATTTTCGATGGACTTGAAGTCGATGTAGCTGACGCCGCCGAGAGCGATCGCGCTCTGATCGAGCAGTCCGCAAGGCTTGCCGAAATAGACGTTCTCGGCATACTGCGCGGCGTGCGCCTTGGTGACGGCGTCGATCTTGCCGCCGTTGAACATGACGTTGAGGATCTCGCAGACAAGCAGCTCAAAGCTCGCCGAAGAGCTCACGCCGGCGCCGTTGAAGACGTCGCTCGTAGTCGTCGCCGAAAAAGCGCCCACCTTGTAGCCGTGCTCGACATAATACGCGACGACGCCGCGCACGAGAGCCTCGCTCTTGCCGTATTCCTCCGCATTGGGGAGCAGATCGTCGATGCTCACCTCGACGACGGGATAGCCGATCGAAGCGACGACGATCTTGTTGTCGCTGCGAGGAGTCACGCAGCCGAGATTGTCCACGCTGATCGACGCGCAGAGCACTTTGCCGTTGTTGTGATCGGTGTGGTTGCCGATGACTTCGATGCGCCCCGGAGAAGAAAAGAGCTTGCCCGTGCCGCCGAAGTCCTGGGCGTGTTTGTTGACGAGCATGGCGTATCTGTGCGCCTGATAGTCCAAACCTCCGCCATAGAGAACGGAGACGTTTTCGAGAAACTTTGCGTTGTCTTTGAGCTGATCTGCAGTCAGTGCCATAAATCCTCGCTTAGCGCAAACGCGCGAATGTTTTTCAATATTATAGCACACGCGCGGACAATATGCAACGCAAAAAACTCGACGATCGCGGCGCTCTCGCCAAGTCGCGCCGTCGGCGGCAACAGCTTTCGGACAAGAGCGGCGCGATCGTCGTGTGTTCATTGATAATAATGCTTACTAATTGATACTAATGCATACACATTGATACTATCCGTGACTTTCGAGCGCCCCGACGCCTGTCGGGCAGCCGCATACGCGACTTTGCGGAGATATTGTCGTCCAGACAATTGAAAATTGCGGAGATTTGAGATATAATTGAGACAGCAAACAAGAGAGGACTTTTATGATGACCGATCAACAAGCAGCGATCAAGATCAACCAACTCATCGCCTATGCGAGCCGCGCCCTCGACCTCGACGAGCGCGACAAAGTGTTCAAGACCAACGCTCTTCTCGACCTCTTCGGCATAGCGGCTCCGAGCGGCGAGTGCCCCGAGTGGAGCGACTTCCAAACCGAGATAGCGGATCCCCTCGTCCAATACGCAGTCGACAAGGGCATCACCGACGACGCGTCGCGCATACTGTTCGAAACGAGGATGTTCGGACTCGTCACTCCCCTGCCGTCGGCGGTCACAGACAAGTTCTTCGCCCTCGCCCAAAAGCGCGGCATAAAGTCGGCGACCGATTGGCTTTTCGCGCTTTCCAAAGCCAACGACTATGTGCGCATGGCGGACATAAACAAGAACATTAAGTGGGAGTACAACGGCAAGATGGGCAAGATCGGCATCACGATCAATTTGAGCAAGCCCGAGAAAGATCCCAAGCAGATCGCTCTCGCCAAATTGCAGCCCAAGTCGGGCTATCCGGCATGCATGCTGTGCGAGACCAACGTCGGCTTTGCAGGCAACCTCAACCACCCGGCGCGCCAGACGCTGCGCACCATTCCGATCACTTTGGACGGCGAACAGTGGTGGCTGCAATATTCGCCCTATCAATATTATGAAGAGCATGCGATCGCGCTTTCGGACGAGCACCGTCCCATGTCGGTCACTGCCAAGACGTTCGCGAGACTGCTCGACTTTGTAGATCTCTTCCCGCACTACTTCATGGGCTCCAACGCGGCTCTGCCCATCGTCGGAGGCTCCATCCTCACGCACGACCACTACCAGGGCGGGCTCAAAGTTCTGCCGATGATGGGAGTCGGCAATCGCGTCAAGTACGCGAGCGAGCGCTTCGCCGACGTCAGCTTCGCCGTTGCCGATTGGTACAACAGCGTCGTCAGGCTGTCGTCCAAGAACAAAGGCAGCGTCCACGACGCGGCGAGCTTCGTCCTCGGCAAGTGGAACGAATGGACCGACGAGAGCGTCTCGGTCATCTGCCGCACGGACGAACAGCACAACGCGATCACTCCGATCGTACGCAAAGAGGGCGACGTCTACATCGTCGATATGATCTTGCGCAACAACCGCACCGACAAGGAGCACCCCTACGGCATCTTCCACCCCGAGGAGAGACTGCACAACATCAAGAAAGAAGGCATCGGGATCATTGAGGTCATGGGCTTGTTCATCCTGCCCGGCAGATTGAAGAAGGAGCTCGCCCAAGTCGAGACCTATCTCTACGGCGCGACAGCCTATGACGAGAAGGCTCTCGCCGACGAAAACAACGCCATGCACAAGCACGCAGGCATGATCGCCGCGCTGATACGCAAGCACGGGACTTCGCTGACGCCCGACAAGGCGCATGCCGCCGTCATCGATTACGTCAACGACGCTTGCGTACAGATCTTGGAGTGCACCGCCGTGTTCAAAAACGACGAAAAAGGTCAGGCGGCGTTCGCGCGCTTTATGCAAGACGGCTTGGAGCTGAAACCTCTCGCCTGAAATCGGCAAAAGTCAATAGAAAACGGGGACGCGGCTCGCGTCCCCGTTTTTTTTGCGCGATATGCGCATTTTTTCTTTCGAAATTTATTTATCTGCTCGCTTCACTGCCGAGCTTGATGCGGCAATTGGTCCTGCAAACCGAACCCTGCAACAAAACAGACGTTGCCCTAACTTTGCTCTCGCGTTGCGCCCGCCCGACGGCAATTTGTTTGCGCATGATCTATCGCAAAAAGAGCTTCGCTCTCTCTTTGTCTGCAAGTCATCCCGACGGCAATTTGCCGACGAGCATTGCCTTTCGCGCCAAAAGTCCTTTCCGTCAAACTCCGCTCTCGCGTTGCAGCCATGTCGTCCCAACGACGATTTGCCCGATGAGCAACGTCGTCTTGCGTTCATTCTCCGAGGCTCTGCGTCCGACAAGCTCTTGCCGAAGTCGGCTCACTGCTGCGGCGCCGCCTCTATCGCCGCGATCGCGAGCGACAGCTCCATGCGCTTGCGCATCATTTGGCAGCTTATCCCGTACGGCTTGTCCATGCTGCCGGCATAGTTGAGATTGTTGGCGACGCAGCCGCCCGAGCAATAGTACTTGGCGATGCAGTCTGCGCAGTCGGGCTTGTTGGTCACGATGTTTTGCGCGAATTTTTCGCTGACAGACTTGTCGTACTCTGTCGATTTGAGCACGTTGCCCATATAGTACGGCTTGTTTTCGGCGAATTGGTGACACGGATAGATGTCGCCGCGCGGCGTAACGGCGAGATATTCGCAGCCGCTGCCGCAGCCGGTCAGTCTCTTGATCACGCAAGGACCGCCATCGAGGTCGATCATAAAGTGGAAGAAGTTGAACCACTTGTCCGTCTTGCGGCGGTCGATATACTCTCTCGCAAGGCGCTCGTACTCGTCCAAGATGCGCGGCAAGTGCTTTTCTTCTATCCTCAGCTCGGGGATGTCGGTGACGACGGGTTCCATCGAGATCTGATCGAATCCGGCGTCGTTGAGGAAGAGCACGTCGTCGCAGAAGTCGAGATTGTGCGCGGTGAAAGTGCCGCGGACATAGTACGACTTGTCCCCTCTGATCGCGCGGAAAGCGAGCGCGTTGCCGAGAATGCGGTCAAAGACGTCTTTGCCGTTGGGCGTCTTGCGCACGCGGTTGTGGATCTCGCGCCTGCCGTCAATGGACAGCACGACGTTGTACATATTGTCGTTGAGCCACTTGCGGTTTTCCTCGTCGAGAAGCAGGCAGTTGGTCGTCATCGTGAAGTTGAAGGTCTTGCCCGTCTCCTCTTCGCGCGAACGCGCATATTCTACGACGGCTTTGACCGTCTTCATGTTCATCAACGGCTCTCCGCCGAAGAAGTCGATCTCGAGATTGCGGCGGCCGCCGCTGTTGGCGATCAAGAAGTCGACAGCCCTCAGTCCCACTTCGACGGGCATATGCGCCCTGTCGGAAGTGTGATAAGTGCCCTCGTCGGCAAAGCAATACGCGCAGCGCAGATTGCAGTCATGGCAGATGTGCAGGCACAGCGCCTTGATCTCGCCGACGCGCTTTTTGCGCATCGTGACGGTACACGGCGAGTCGAGCACGCCCTCTTTGACGAGCTCGTCGAGCTCGGTGTTTATCTCGCGCTTTTCCTGTTCCGAAACAGCGGAATATTGCGATTTTTCTTCATCGGTCATCGGACGGGACCAACGCTCTTTGGCGCATAAAAAAGTGACATTATCCACATTGTGGAGACTGCCACTTTCGGTGTCGAACAAAAAGCAATACGTCCTGTCCCCGTACCGGAAACAAAACGGATGAGTCATGATATCAAAGCAAAGGCTTTTTGACGGTGTTCACCTTTTCGTCTCTGTTTTTGCAGCTCTGGTTGCCGACCGTGCAGCTGGTCTTGCAAGCTGACTGGCAGCTGGATTGGCACTCGCCGCAGCCGATGTTGCCGCTCTTCTTCATGCCGTTGAGGACTATACTGTTGACGTGTTTCATAATACACCTCCGTATTTTTCTTCTTCTATTGTAATATATTGCGCGCGATATTGCAAGCGATTGCCGCATCAATTTGCACCTTGCGTTCTCAACGCGGACAAGCCTGCATACAATGGACTTGGAGGTGCAATATGTCAAAGAAATTCGATTTACGCGATTTGGGCGATACCGTGCTGAGCGCGCTGCTCGCGACGGTCTTTTCGGTGCTTGCGATCATGGTCTTTGCGCTGATCGTCGGCTTTGCGGAGATCCCCGAGCAATTCATCGAGCCGATCAACATCGCGATCAAGATAGCGTCGATAGCGGCGGCGTGCGCGATCGGCATGCGCCGCAAGCGCAACGGACTGCTCAAAGGACTTGTCGTCGGACTGCTGTTCGCCGCGGCGACCTATCTGATCTTTTCGCTGACGAGCGGCAGCTTTTCGGACAACGCCATGACCGTCTACGACGCGCTGACCTGCGCGGCGTCGGGCGCGCTGAGCGGAGTGCTCGCCGTCAACATAGGCAAGCGCGAGAGCTGACGAGTCTGCTCTCTGCCGCTCCGACGCAAAACGGCAGCAAAAAGCGGGCGCTGTCTGCGCCCGCTCGCTCGCTTGTTCAGAATTTGAGGTCGTTGTTGTCGGGATCGATGTTGGTGCTGTTGTCGTCCGCAGGCTTGTCCGCGTCGTTGTCGACGACTTCGCCTTCTTCGAACGGAGTGTCATCGACATTCTCGACCACTTCGCCTTCGGAAGATCCTTCCGCCGCCTCTCTGTACTTGCGGCCTCTCTTCTTGTTCTTCTTTTCGGCGCTCTCCTCGTCTGCGGCCTGATCGTCCGCGGCGACAGGTTTTTGAGCCGCCTCGGCGGTCTCGTTGCTGACGGGGACTCCGTCGGGTGTGGCGATGACGTTGTAGACCGCGCCCTTGTCTATCGTGACCAAAGTCGAACCGTCAAGATTGGCGCTGATGTCGAGCACAAAGACGTTCTGCTGATTGTCGATGGCTTTGATGACTCCGACGAATCCGCCGATCGTCCTGATCTTGGTGCCGGTCTTGATGCTGTTCATCATTTCCTGCGCCTTCTTTTGTCTTTTCTTTTGCGGGATGATGGAAAGAAGCATCATACCGACCATAAGGACGACGAGTACGACGAGCATGATGATGGAGGAATTGTTGTTGCCTCCGCTCTCGCCTGTGCCGCTTGACGCGTTGGTCGCCAAAAAGAGCAAGTTGTTCATAATATCTCCTTGTGAGCGCGTTCCTCGGAACGCAATATACTAATACTATATAAAAAACGCGCAAAAATAGCAAGCAAGTTGACGGGAAAAAGATCAAAATACTTGTAAAATTTTGATTAATCGAGCATTAAACGTCGAAATCGCGCGGGATCGTACGCTTACCTGCCCTTGACCGTCCAATCGTACTTGGCGCGGAACTCCTCGCAGAAGTCTCCGTATCTGTCCTCGCGGATCGCCTGCTTCGCCTGCTCCGTCAGGCGGATAAGGAAGCGGATGTTGTGCATGGAAAGCAGCTCGCCGCCCAAGATCTCGTCGCTCGCGATCAAGTGTCTGATGTATGCGCGCGTAAAGTTGCGGCAACAGTAGCAGTCGCACTCCTCGTCTACGGGGAAGAACTGCTCTCTGCACGACGCGTTGCGGACGGTGAGATTGCCGTGCGTCGTGAACGCCGCGCCGTTGCGCGCCATACGCGTCGGGAGCACGCAGTCGAACATGTCTATCCCTCTCAATATCCCCTCGACGACGCAGTCGGGACTGCCCACGCCCATCAGATAGCGCGGCATATCGTCGGGATAGTACGGCCTCAGCACGTCGAGCATGCGGTACATCACCTCTTTGGGTTCGCCGACCGACAGTCCGCCGATCGAGAAGCCGCACTTGGCGAATCGGAGCGCGCCCTTGATGCTCTCCTTGCGCAAGTCCTCGTACATATTGCCCTGCACGATCGGGAAGAGCAATTGGTCGTCGTGTCCCTCGTGTCTGGCGGCGCATCTCTCGAGCCAGCGCAGAGTGCGGTACATCGCGCGCTCGGAGGCGCGTCTGTCCGTCTTGCCGTGCGTGCACTCGTCGAAAGCCATGATGATATCCGCGCCGAGATCGTGCTGTATATCCATCGCGAACTCGGGCGTCATATAGTGCTTGCTGCCGTCGATGTAGGACGAGAACTTGACGCCGTCGTCGCTGATCTTGCGCATCGACGCCTGCGAAAAGACTTGGAATCCGCCGCTGTCCGTCAAGATGGGCTTGTGCCAATTCATGAACTCGTGCAGCCCTCCGGCTTTGCGAACGAGCTCGTGCCCGGGGCGGAGATAGAGATGATAGGTGTTGGCAAGCACGATCTGCGCGCCGAGACTCTCGACCGCCGCAGGGGTCAGCGACTTGACCGTCGCGTTGGTGCCTACTGGCATAAAGACAGGCGTCTCGATCACTCCGTGCGGAGTGTAGAGCTTGCCGATCCTCGCCCCCGTCTGCTTGCATACTTTGACTACTTCGTACCTGAAAGCGTCTGCCACGCTGTCCTCCGTTTTTTGGTGCCCGTGTGCGGCAACCTCAGTTTCTCTCCCCCGATATCGGCGCGATTTCGCGCAAGATCGCGGCTACAAAACGAGCATCGCGTCGCCGAATGAGAAGAATCGATATTCTTGCTCTACCGCATGACGATAGACTTCGAGCGTCTTCTCTCTGCCCATAAGCGCGCTGACGAGCATGATCAGCGTGGACTGCGGCAAATGGAAGTTGGTGATCAGCGCGTCGACGATCCTAAACTCATAGCCGGGATAGATGAAGATCTCGGTGTTGCCGCTGCCGGCGCAAATATGTCCGACTTTGTCGGCGGCGCTCTCGACGGTGCGCACGGACGTCGTGCCCACGCAGATGACGCGTCTGCCCTCGTGCTTGGCGGCGTTGATGATGTCGGCGCTCTGTTCGCTGACTTGATAGAACTCGCTGTGCATCTTGTGATCGAGGACGTCGTCCTTTTTTACGGGACGGAAAGTCCCCAAGCCGACGTGCAGCAGCACGCGCGCAACGATGATGCCCATGTCCTCTATCTTGCGCAGCAGCTCGGACGTGAAATGCAGCCCCGCAGTCGGAGCCGCCGCCGAGCCTTCTTGGCGGCAATAGACCGTCTGATAGCGCGTCTTGTCCTTGAGTTTTTCGTGGATATACGGCGGCAGAGGCATATTGCCCACTCTGTCGAGGATGTCCTCGAAGACGCCGCGAAACTCGAATTCTATCGTACGCACGCCCTCGTCGCCGCACGACTCGACCGTGGCGGACAGATCGTCCGAAAAATATATCTTCCTGCCGGGAAGCAGTTTGCGCGCAGGGCGCGCGATGCACTCCCAATGCGTATAGTCGACGCGTTTGAGCAACAGCACTTCCACCGCCGCTCCGAGCGAGCCGTCGTCGCGCACTCTGCTGCCGTAGATACGCGCAGGGATGACCTTGGTATCGTTGATGACGAGCACATCCCCCGCTCTCAGATATTGCGGCAGATCGCGGAAGATCTTGTCCTCGATGCTGTCCTTAGCGCGGTCATAGACGAGCAGCCGCGAGCTGTCGCGCGGCTCGACCGGAGTCTGCGCGATCAGTCTCTCGGGCAGATAATAGTCAAAGTCGCTTGTCTTCATTGTTCGTCCTTGCCGAGCGCGTCGAGCAAGCTCATCTGCGCGATCGCCTGTTGTGGCGCGCGTCTGCCGAAGTGCTCGTATGCGTCGGGCAGCGCGACTCTGCCGCGCGGAGTGCGCGCGATGAAAGTGATCTGCATCAGATACGGCTCATAGACGTCCTCGATCGTGCCGCTGTCCTCGCCTATCGACGCAGCGAGCGTGTCAAGTCCGACGGGGCCGCCGCCAAACTTGTCTATCATCGTGAGAATGATCTTTTTGTCGACCGAGTCGAGCCCGAGCTTGTCGATCTCCATCTTGCCGAGAGCGTGATCGGCGACCTCGCTGTCGATGACGCCCTCGCCCTTGACTTCGGCGAAGTCGCGCACTCGTTTGAGGATGCGGTTGGCAATACGCGGAGTGCCGCGGCTGCGCCGCGCTATCTCGACGGCGCCGTCGTCGGTGATGCGCACGCCGAGGATCGCCGCGGAGCGCTTGACGATCATGGCGAGCTGCTCGGGAGTGTACATCTCGAGCCTGCAATTGACGCCGAATCTGTCGCGCAGCGGCGACGTCAGCATCCCTGCCTTGGTCGTCGCGCCGATCAGCGTAAACTTGGGCAGCGCGAGCCTGATGCTCTTTGCCGACGGGCCTTTGCCTACGACGAAGTCGAGCGCAAAGTCCTCCATCGCCGGATAGAGCACCTCTTC
>CALWKR010000016.1 GCA_944381315.1 uncultured Christensenellaceae bacterium | reverse complement strand
TATTCGTCAAATATGATGATGTCCCAATTCGTCGTATGGATAAATTCGTTTTTTTTTTTTTTTCTTCCCGCCTCGTTCGTGCTTAACATGTCTTGGAAAGAACCAAATACCACAATGGGGCGCGACTTGTCGCACTCGTCGTATTGCTCATCCAGCTTTTTGGCATCGAACTTCGCCTCCTTGTTGGATACGAATTGCCAGCCCTTGAAATTCACGTGGTGAGAGAGGTCTTCCTGCCAAGCCGATTCCACGGCGGGCTTAAACGTGAGGACAAGGATCTTTTTGAACCCCATCGCCCGGCAGAGTTCGTATGCGGCGAACGTCTTTCCGAACCGCATTTTTGCGTTCCACAAAAATTTTGGCGGACGATCCGGATCATCTTTCTTGGCTTGCCCAAAATACGCCTTTGTCATCTCAACCGCGGTCTTTTGCTCGTTGCGCATGACAAAATTCCAAGTGCGCTGCCCTTCAAACCGCGTTTCCGTCCGCAGTTCTTCGACTGCTGTCAAAGCGTCGCTCAGTGTACACTTGAACCATTCGTTTCTGTCCGCGCCCTCATTGAATTGCAAAAAGCCTTTGTGCCTGAGCAGCCTGTGCACGTCTTTATCCGTAAAGCAAGTGCCGTCCGGGCGCATGGCTGATTCTTTGAACAATATTTTGAAGCTTATCGCCGCCGCATGCAACTGTTCGCGAATGCGTGTTTCCACATCCCGATCGGTATAGCCTATTTTGATATACCCTTCGTGGTCTTTCAAGTCTGGCAAAATATAGCCGTATATCGTCGGCACAACGGCGGGGCGAGTATGTAATATATCGGAAAGACTGATATTGTTTGCCATTTTCTTACTCCATAGGCTTTATCATGCTTTCGATAAAGTCGATCTCTTCTTGCGAAAGATTGTATTTTTTATACAATTCCTCGTCCGTCCACGGCTTGGATAAGTCTTGCATGGGGACGAATGTGAAAGATGTTTTTGAAATATGTATTGAAGATACTGCTTGCAAAACAAGAAACCGCACAAATTTTAATTTGAGATATCCAAGCAAGTTGTCCGCTATTTGCTTATTGTCAAACTTTCCAATTAATACATATGAATTTGTGCACACCTCATTAGGTAGTAACACTCGCATAGAAGAAGTTAACACACGAAATTTCCCATCTTTTCCTGGTTCACCAGCATGTTCAGCTCCAATTTGGCTAACCATTATTTTATACATAGGTATATATTGAGGGTTGCTTTTTACTTCTGTTATAGAGCAATATCCTGTTCCTTTGCTAGTATAAAGTGTTAAAATATTTGTCTCGCCCTTTTGCGCTACACCAGTTACTTTTGTCGGAATTGCAAAAGGACTGATTGGACTTACTATCTCCTTTAAGTATTCCGTCGTAGATGATCTAACTTTTCTTATTATATCAACCGCAGCATTATAACGTACAACGACAGGAAATTCAGACAAGCTACGATCTTCTGTACTAATTTTATTTCCGCTTATGTTGGTAAAATTGCATAATGCTGAATGATCGCGTTCCCATAAAAAATAACAAACTCCTCCGCTGATACTATTTTGCGGGAAACAATCTTTTGCGTTTGTAAAATCAGTAAGCTTTGTTATATGCTTATCGTCCATCATCTCTTGCCTAAAACTTTCTAAACCCAATCCGCCAGCGAACCATCTTGACGGAATTATCATGCTTAGATAGCGCGGCTTCAATTTTTTTCCCTGTTGAACAAAAAGATTATATATTGGCTTTGCTTGTTTGCTAACATTAGTAGTATCGCCAACAACCGTATCTAATTGATAGGGCGGATTGCTTATTATTACATCGAATTTCATATCAAATATCTTCTCCGGCTTCAAAGTATGGATAAATTCATAGGCGTGCGTTTCCCTGTCGTCTCCGCGATCCCATTGCTCTTGCGACGCTCCGCAAAACTTGCATTTCCCGTTTACCCAAGTATGCTGAACGCGGCGGAAGCGAATGTTGCCTTCGGCTGTATCAAAGTGCGACACGGAGTACTCACCGTTGGGATATTTGCTGCAATACAAACTGCGGCGAGAGAGGAGGCTTGTCAGCTCCGTAATGGCGATCCCAAAAAGCTGCTTGTGAAAAATATGGTCTATCCTCTGCTGCAAATCGGGAATTTTGTCTTTTAGCCCTTCGAGCAATCGCTTTGCAATTTCACGCAAAAACACGCCCGTCTTGCACGCAGGATCCAAAAAGGTTGTATTCGGATCGCTGAACAATTCCTGCGGCAACATATCAAGCATTTTGTTCACGATATCGGGCGGAGTGAACACTTCGTCGTTAGACAGATTTGCAAGGCAGGAAAGCACGTCCGGCGTGTGCAACGTCTTGCTTTTGTAGATCTTATCAAAAAAGGTTTCAGCCATTTTCTTGCACCTTCCTGTAATGCACGGGCGGATATTCGCGGATCGGTTCCGCCATAAGCTCCTTGGTCACCGGGTTCACCGACAAATATTTGCTGTCATCCTCTTCTTCAAAGATCGAGATCTGCCCCGCCTTGGGCTTGTCTCCGACTTTGAGCATGATGTCCAAACGGAAGTCGCGCCGTTTCAGTTTTGTACCGAGCAAGCTCCATTCCGGGAAGACGATCGGCTCGTCCGTATCCTTCTGATTTTCATCCACGCACATAAGAGTGAGCGCGTTGCCGCAGAGTATATTTTTCGACAGGATATACCGCACTGCTTCGCGAGTTTCGTCATTTGCTGCCTTTTTGCAGACAGCCGAATATTCCATATCCCACAAGTCAAACAATCTTTTGCGGCATTCCTCCGCATTGTCCGCCAAGATCTCCACTCCGTAAATGCTTGTTACCGCAAGCACGGCATATCGTTCATAATCGTAAGGGTTTGATTTGTAAAGCTTTTTGACCGTGGCGAGTTTTCGCGAAAGAATTTCCGCAAGAAAATTTCCGTTCCCGCAAGCAGGCTCCAAAAATCGGCTGTCTATGCGTTCGCACTCGTCATGGACGAGATCGCACATCGCCTTGACCTCACGCTCGGCGGTGAACACTTCGCCATGGTCGCGGACGCGTTGTTTTGACTTGGTTTGCGGACTCATTCCTTCTCCGTTACATGAACAAACCGCATAGCGATCTGTGCATTGATTACGATGTTCAATGGATAATACGGAGAAAAAATGCATGGATGCAGATGTTTGGTGAACAACGCTCGGAGAATTTATACAGAGCGGTTACAAAACAGTTGATTCCTGTGCAAAAAATTGTTATAATATTAGAGAAAAATGTTCACTGGTCATCGTAATCAGTGAACATTTTTCTGCAATTTTTACAACAATTTCCCCAGCCTATTCATCATCTCTCGCTTGTGTTCCATCAGCGAATGCACATAGCGTTTGAGTGTGATAGACGGATCCTTGTGACCCAAGATCTCGGACAGCGTCTTGACGTCCATGCCGCATTCGAGGGCGCGCGTCGCAAAGGTATGCCTGAGCGAGTGGAAGCCTCTGTGGGGTATGCCGAGCTTTTTGAGCATCAGCTCAAAGCTGCGCTGATACGATCGCACGGAGACGGGCTTGCCGCCTGAGGACACGACAAAGGGCGAGTCCGAATTTTTCTTCGCAATTTTGAGCATGGGCAACAATTGCTTGGGCAGCGGAATGGTTCTCACCGACGATCGCGTCTTAGGCTCGTCGACGACGCGCCCGTTTTTGCCGTCGTGGCAGGACTTGGAAACGCTCAAAGTGCCCTTTTTGAAGTCGATGTCCGACCATTGCAGCGCGAGCAATTCTCCTATCCTCAAACCGCTGTAGAGGCACAAAAAGACGCCGATCATCTTGCTTTTCTTGCTGCCGAGAGCCGAGCTTTCGATCTTCTTTTGCTCGGGCAGCGAAAAGCATTCGATGGTCTTTTCTCTCGTTCTCGGTCGCTTGATCTGCCCGGCAGCAAACTCGCTCGCAACGCCGACGGCGCAAGCCGTTTTCAGCGATCCCTGCAACACGGCGATGACCGAGTTTATGCTGTTTGGGGCAAGCCCCTCGCCTGTGCGGCAATTGCCGCAGCTCATCAGCTTGGTCACAAATTTTTGCAACACGAGCGGCGACAATTCTGCGATCTCGAGCGTCCCGATATCTTTGCGGATATGATTGCGGACGACGACTTCATACCTCTCCAATGTGCGCGGCTTGACGCACGGACGGACATAATCGTCCAGCCAATTTTGCAGCCAATCTATGTATTTCATAGTTTCCTCCTTCCTATACTATACTTCAAAACGCGGCGCGCGCAAAGCCGCCAAACGCCATTTGGCAAACACAGGCGCCAAAAAACCTCGCACCGCAATGCGAGGTCTTTTGTGCCTTTCGGCGATTTTGTCGCTGCGCGGCGGCGATATGCGATCGGCGATCTCGACAAGTCGACAACTCGCGCTTCGCTCTATCTTTTGCCTTTTCTTCCTCGGCATATCGTCCTGCGCCGCTTTGCGAACTCGGCTTGTCTCCAAAAGCATGCCCTATCGATTGTTTTGCTTTGCCGGCGCGACTTCATCTCTCCGACGGCTCCGCGTCGTCCGTCCGCTATGCTTTTCCTTTCCAAACAGCATAACAAACATCATACTTTGCTTTGTCGGCGCGACTTCGTCTCTCCGTCGGCTCCGCGTCGTCCGTCCGCTATGCTTTGCCGACTTGGCTTTGCCGTCCGAAGAGCATGTTCCGCCGATATGTTTCGTTTTCGCGTTTGCGGTCACGCATCGATCTGTTGCGCGGCGTCATCCGACTCGTCTGCGGCAATGCCGCTTTGTTCGTTTTGGCTGTCGACGGTTGCGGTCTCGCTGCTTGCGGGCGGCTTTTTGACAATGCCGATGACGACCAAGAGCCCTATGACCGCCGAACACACTTCGCGGACATACGGCACGTCTGCGCCGAGCAGCGATGCGACGAGCGCGACGGCGCTCGCGAGCGACATCCAGAACTCATACGATCTCAATTTTTGTTTCATGATCCCTCCTGATCCGTCTTGACGACGCGCTCACGCTTGGGGCGCTGCTCCAAGTCCGGACACACGGCCTTTTTGATCGTGCCGAGGTCGTCGCGGATCTCGTCGATACCTTCGAGAGCGACGAGCAGCGACTCGACGGTCTGTTGATATTTCGCCTCGCGGCGACGGCTGTCCTTGAGCTCATAGACGAGCAGTAAACAGAACAGCACCGCCCACGCGCCGTTGGCGATGATGGCTTCAAAGGCGCTCTCCCACACTTCACTCACCTCCGTAGTACTCGTTGACGAACGGCTCGAGCAACCTGTTGTAGTATGCGCCGAGGTAATCGCGCAAGTAGGTATTGTTCTCGATCATCTCGATAGCGGTCTTTGCGTCGAATTGGGAATAGAACTCCGACGCAAGCGCGAGGCGGTCTCGATAGCTCTCTCCCTTCTCGCCGCTATATCCGAACGCATAATTATACTTCTCCTTGGCATATTCCTCTTCGAGCGCGTCCAGCTCCGCTTGATGCAAGATCTGCTCCCTCATTTGGCGATACTCTTCGATCTCTCTTTTGACCTTGTTGTTGAAGGTATTGATCTCGTTGAGCGTCTCTTCGCGCTCTTGCGTAAGCTCGTCGATCTTCTTTGCGATCGCGGCGGCAGTGCTCGCGTCCTGCTTGTTGATCGCGGCTTGCAGCTCGCTGTCCAGCGCGGACTTGTCTGCGTCGAAAACCGCAAGCGTCTCGCTCAATTGCTGTGATATCGCGGCTTTCGCGCTCTTGTTGTCCTCGTCTGACTTTTGCTCCGCAAGCGTCTTTGCGGACGATCTGCCCATCCCGTTGCGAATGCTCTCGTCCTCTATCTCGGCGAGGTCGGCTTTGAGCCGATCGTCGGCGTTTGACTGCGCCGTCTTTGCGTCTGCGACGGCTTTTTCCTCTTTGAGCTCGATGTCCTTTTTCGCCGCGTCCGCCTTTGCGCGCAGTTTCTCCTTTTCGCCCTCGGCGACCGGCACATATTGCTCGTGCGCGGCATGCTCGATGTCAAAGTCGGTCGGCGCGTCATACGTCTTGAACGCATAGCCCGGATCTTCGGGAAACAATTCCTCGATCGTCGGTCCGTCGTCCGCAGGCGGCTGTTCGCTCTCCCACTGCTCGTACTCCCTGTTCATCTCGGCGAGAATGGAATTGAGCTCTTCTTCCGTCTTTGCCTTCTTCAACTTCTCCCTCGCCGAATTGGCGGATTCGTTGTTTTTTGTTGCCATTTTTCCTCCTATATTTCGCACAGCCCTTGCAGCTGTATGCGATGTTCTCGGCAGTCCTCGCGGCGCGTCGCAAAGCGATCGCGAACGATCTCGACATGTCGCAATGCTCTTGCAAATAGTTTCGACAGTTGCAATTCGCTCACGAACATTCTCGACTGTCGCAACGCTCTCACATAGTCTCGACTGTCGCAATGCTCTCACATAGTCTCGACAGTCGCAATGCTCATGCAAATAGCCTCAGCCGTTGCAATGCTCTCACATAGTCTCGACCGTCGCAATGCTCTCACATAGTCTCGTCTGTCGCAATGCTCTCACATAGTCTCGACCGTCGCAATGCTCTCACATAGTCTCGACCGTCGCAATGCTCTCGCACATAGTCTCGACTGTCGCAATGCTCTCACATAGTCTCGACCGTCGCAATGCGATCGCGAACGATCTCGGGCGCGTCGCCAAGGCTCCGATGTCATTCCGCAAAACTGCCGCCCTTGACGCAGAGCAGCAATCTTGCGGATGCGATGTCCGACGTCGCCGTCAGCGAAAAGTCATATCTCGCCGCCGACGGCAAGTCAAAGGTATGGGCAGCCATTCGGGCGTCGATCGCAGCTTGCGCTATACTCTCGCCTGCGGCGTCTGTCAAAGTCATCGTCGCCTTGATCGTCCCGTCCACGGAGAAGATCTCCGCATAGAGCTTTGCCGCATTGACGACGGACGCTTTGACCGATTGTCCGGCAGCAAGCGACGTTATGACTTTGCGCAAGCATCTCTCGCTCGCGGCGGCGCATCTTTCGGCGCTGTCGAGCGCCCTTCTTGCCAACGTCTGCGCGTCGGCGCTTTTCAAGATCCCCATGATACCTCCCTGCAGAATCAAGCCTTGCCCGTTACTTTGTGGCCGCATACCGCCCTGACTTCCTGTTTGAGCGGGCGCGATCTGCGGCAGGCGTGCATTATTCCGCATTATTTTCAATTATTATTCATTTGTTTATCGCATTATCGCGTATTTGCGCATATGCGATATTTGCCTTGCAATGACTCCATGCCCGACGTTTCGCTCTCGCCGTCAGCTGTCTGATCGACACAACATATAGCCGTGTATGATGGCGGCGACTTCTGCGACGACGCTTTCGCTCTCGTCATCGCACTGTCTGATCGACAATATTTTGCCGAGCACGTTCGCAACGACTTCTGCGACGGCGCATTCGCTCTCGCTATCGCGATATTATGTCGACGACGACTTGCGGCTGCGCTATCTCGATCTTGCGCGCTCGGCTGACGATGTAGAATGCGAATCGAGTGCCTTCTATCCCGATCAGTCTTTTGGGCGTCGACGGCGAAAAGCGGAATTCGTGCGCCCTGCCGTCCGCAACGATACCGAGCGCGAAAGTCGAGCTCGTGCGGCATTCGACTTGGACGATACGCTTTTTGTCGCAAGGCAGCGCGAAGTCTATCTCGGGCGTGCGCCAATATCTGATCGGCGCGCTGTTGCCGTCGCTCGAGCCGTCGAGCGCGAGCACGCTGTCGCTGCCCGAGCCGCGGGCGAGCAATCTCTTGTCCGCGCTTCCGCACAGCACTGCCAAGCTGCGCACGCCGAGCGAACGATAGACGTCGAGGTTGCCGTCGTCGAGGTCGAGGACGACGAGGACGTCGCCTTTGCCTCCGTCGTGCCGAAAGTACTTTTCGCCCCCGTCCGACATTGTCGCGAACCACTTGTTGTCTGTACATACGGCGCGCACGTCGGCGGCGCCTTTGAGCAGCTTGTCGGCGCGATCGGAGAGCTTGTAGACGGAATAGCCGTCCGAAGCGAAGATGCCGTCCGTCGTCGCAAAGATCAACGACGAGCCGCAGACGGCGACCGAATCGCCGAAAATGCGGCCGCTGTCCGAGTGTATCCGCTCCAGCGAAAAGGCGGTCTGATCTCCGTATGCGGCGAGCCGATACAGCCCGTACTCGCAGACGATGAACAGATAGCCGCCCATCGCGGCGACATGGACGACCTTGCCGGCGGCGCCATCGGTATAGAGATAGCCGCCTGCGTCGAGGGACACGCTCCACTCGTACGGATCGAACGCGTCCGAAAACCACACGCACGGACGCTCTGTCTCGACGACGGCGAAGACGCGTTCGTTGTAGACGCAGATGTCGCGGATGGGCAGCGCGTTTGCGACGAGAGTGCCGCCGTCCTCTCCGGACAGCAGATAGACTCCGGTCGACTTGCCGCCGAACAGCATCAAGTCGTCGCCGTCGTGCAGATAGCCGACAGCGCTGCAAAACTTGTCGCCTGCGACGTCGGTCTTGGTCTGCCAGACGGCGTCGTCGTCGCCGAGGACGAGATAGTGCAGCTTGCCCGGCTCGGAGACAAAGAGCACGTCGCGCGTCTTGCCGTCCACGGTCAGCTTGCCCGTGAACAGCTCGTCGTTGCCGTTCAAAGTCGCGATGTCGGGCACGCGCTCCGCGGCGGCGCCGATCGTCTGCTCGAACGGCGAAAAGGACAAGCCCTGAGTCAAAGTCCCGCTCTCGAAGGCAAAGTTGAACGCGTCCGTGCAATAGTTGCAAGGCAGCGAGTTCGCTGCGGCGCGCGGATCCAATCCCGAGAAGTCGGACAGTCGATAGCGCCTGCGATCCGACGCGGACAGCGCATAGGTCTTGTGATAGAACATCAATACCAACTCCTTTCGGGCAGCCTCAGCTCGCGCTGAGGGCGGCTGGCGGCGCGAATGTCCTGCTCGAACTTTTCGCCGAACTTCTCCGCCGTTTCGGGCATCCCGACGATCGCGCAATACTCTGCGAGAGCGCAGAACGCCGCGGTCTTTGCGGACACGCTCGGAGCGATCGCGCAGTCGTCGCAAAGCTGCGCCTTGGGCGGCGCATAAAGATAATCGACCGTCAGCACGCCGTCCTCGTCCGTGACGCAGTCCGCGACGCGGCAGCGAAAGGCGACGGCGCGCCCGTCCTTGCGGACGGACTTGATCTTGGTCGCCCTGTGCGGCAGCTCGGTGAGCGCGAACGCGCCGTTCTCGGCGACGACGTCGGCGCTTGCGACGAGAGGGATATATTCCGCGATCGTGGCGAGCGCAAAATTGGCGCACGCGATCAGCAAGGCGGTGTCCCCGTCGTCGGCGCAATGCGCGCCGTCGGTCGCGCGGTCGAGGTACAGCCTCGCCGCGTCCACAATTTCACTCAATTTCACAATGCCTCCTTGGGACGCGCCGTCACAATATCCCGTCCAATCTCTTTTGCGCCAGCGACTTTGCTTCGGACAGACGGCGCTGCTCCTCGCGCCTGTTGCGCTCCTCTATCTCCGCGGCGAGCGCGTCGAGGCGCTCTATCCTCGTTTTGCGCAGATATGTCAAAGCGCGTGCGTCCAGCCTGTCGAACGGCAGCACGATCGGAGCGGCGTCGCAGCGATCGGAGCGTACTTCAAAACGGCGTTTCCTCTTGTTGTAATAGAATTTGTAGCTCGGATCGATGCGCTTCGCCCTCTCCGCGATGCCGAAGAGATCGTCCGAGATCGCGATCGACGCGTCCCCTTTCATCAGCCTGCGGTGATGCCGGTGTATTTGAGCTGCGCCATCGGTCTGTCGCAGATCATGTCGGCATACTTGACCAAAGTCGCGGTGTAGGTCGCGCTGCCGGCATTTTGTCTGATGATCTTGCCTCCGTCGCCCTCGAGCCATCTCCAATCGCACAGCTGGTGCAGTTTGAAGTCGCGGCTGTTGAGGAAGAACATCGTGCCGTCGTCTATGAATCTGTCCGCAACGACGGGGATGCCGTTGAAGGACAGCGCGCGGAAGCCGCCGTCGATGTCCATGTAGTCGACGTTGGTGCGAGTGGTCGCGCAGGCGTCGAGATAGGCGCGTCTTGCGTCATACGAGCACAAGATTATGTCGGTCGCGGAACCGGTGTACTCGTCGATCGTGTCGATCGCCTCCTGCATCTTCTCGACGTCGAGCGCGCCGACGTTGGTCTTGGTGATCGCCTGCAAGAACTTCTTGCCCGTGCGCGAAACTCCGTACAGATCGCCGGTGCCGAACACGGCTCCGAGTCCCGTGATCTCGTTGTTTTTGGAGCCCTGGACGGTGAAGGTCACGGTGTCGGAATCGGCGATCGCGCTGCCTGCGCCGGTGACGGTGAAGGTCTTGCCTGCGCGGTCGACTTCGGTGACGCGCACTCCGGTCAACGCGGAGATCGGAGAGCCGTCGCTGTCATAGCCGTCCACGACCATGCCCTCGATGATCCTCTTTACGCTGTCGACTTTGAAGATGTTGTTGGCGGTGCCGTTGTCGGACGCGGTAGCGATGACGCCGCTGCCGTCGCCGTAGAGCATACGCCCCAAGTTGAACTTGGACGATTGCAGCAAGCCCTCCATTTCGGCGTCGAGCAAGTTGACGAAGGCGCCTGCGCTCGACTGCGACGCCCTGATCGCCTTGTCGGACAGCTCGATGGTGCCGTAGAGGTTTTTGAGCTCGAGCTTGAATCTCTCGTAGTTGTTGGGCGCCGCCTTGGGCAGATCGCCCGTCTCGGTGCCTGCACCGACGCCGCCGTTGACGCCGTAAGGCACGAGCTTGACGATCTCTTTGCCCCACACGTCGGACGACGTCTGCTTGATCATCGTATAGAACGGATTGACGCCGACGTTGAGCTGATTTGCTACAACCCCGAGATATACCGCTTTAAGCGCTTTTTCTGCTGTTTCGAGTGTTACCATTTGTGTTTTCCTCCTTTTTCGAGCATGCCTTTGAACATACGTCCCGCCTCGGCTATGCTCGACGGTCTTTGAGGCGGTATCGCGTTTATCTTGCCGCCGACGGAGATCGTCTGCGGCGGTTTGGCGCTGTGGAGCCGAGCCAAGAATTCGCGGACTATCCGCTCTCTCAGTGCGGGATCGACCGCCGCTCCGTCATCGCGCACGGGAGCCAAGGCTTGTACGCCGTCCGCCGACTGCTCGCCCGTTGCCGCTCGGGGCTCTTGAACTTGCACGTCCTGCCGTGCCTGCGCGCCCTCGCCTTGCCCTGCCGCTGCCGTCGACATCTGTTGCAGGCGCTGTTCGAGCAAAGCGTTGCGCTGACACTTGCGCGTAAACTCGCTCTGCAATCCTGCGTATGCCTTTTCCAATTCGCCTACTGTGGCGAACTTGCCGCAAAAGATCTTGCTGCCGTTGTCCGCGCCCTCGGGCGGGGCGGAAGAGATTTGTTTTTGCGTCTGTTGTTCTGTCTCCATTTTTTGGTACCTGTGTTTGTTTTTTCTACTTTCGTAGTGTGCACGACTTCGCGCGGATCCGTTTTGCGCGTTGCCGTTGGTTTGTTTTTGCTTGCAAAGCCGCTCTGTCATCGCGGCTTGTTCACTAATACTTCCATAGCATTGTGCATTGCAAAGCTGTCCCATCGTTGCGGCTTTTCACTTCGATTGCATAGCTTTTACATTACTCGGTCGCTTGCATTGTTTAGCCTTGCAAGACTTATTTGCGACGAGGCATTCTCTGCTGCTTGCACTGCTTTTTTCATTACTCAGCCGCTTGCATTGTTTAGCATTGCAAGGCTTGTTTACGACGAGGCATTCTCTGCCGCTTGCATGGCTTTTACATTACCGAACTTTGCACTGTTGTGCATTGTCAAGGACGGCTCACTCGTCCTGTTGGTCTTCGCTTTCCGGCGCTTGGACGGCGTTGGCTGCGAGCTGTTTTATCCTGTGCTCGGTGATGTGCTCGTCCATTTGGCGATAGAGCGCCTTGTCCGCAAAGACTCGGTCTTCGAGCAGCGCCTTGATGTGCTCGGCGATGTGGATGTCGTGATCGTCATAGTCGCAGACGGACAGCGGCTCCTTGCCCAGCACGAGATTTTCTCGCATCGCGCGCTTGCGGTGACACTCGTCTATGTCGCGTCCGCTCTCCCAATTGCCCATGCCGAGCATCTCCAAGATCTTGACTTTGGCGCGGCTGTCTATGCGCCCGTCCTCGCCCGTGAGCACGCCCATGCGGATGAGCTCGAGCACCATATTGCGGCGATTGGCGAGGGTGTCGTTGAGCTCGTTCTCGCAGTCGAACACGAGATCGTCGCTGCGCAAGTCGGACGCCGTGAAATAGGTCAGCTCGGGCTCGCCGTTCTCGCCTGTGAGACGCTTGAATCTGACTCCGTCCGAGAACTGCTTGTAGAGCCTGACTATCTTGGCGCAGACGTCCTTGACGCACAGTCTGACAGAATCCGAAGTGACGGCAAGGCGCGTGTCGTCCTGCTCGACGAGCAACGAGATCGCGGTGCCCGACATAGAGCCGTAGGTCTGCGAATACTTGCTCAATTCGCTTACGCCGCTGATCGTGATGAACTCGGACAGCAGCCGTTCTTCTTCGTACCGAAAGTCGGACGGCACGCTGCCTGCGTCCATAAAGCGCGGCACGTTGGCGCCCTGGCGGTAGATCAGCACCTTGCCGGGCTGCAAGCCTTCTTCTTCGAGATCGTCGACGTCGACGGAGCCGTCTTCGACGAGCAGCACGCCCATCGCGATCCTGTTCATGAACTCGTGCTTGCGGTTTTTGACGGCGTTGTAGCTGCGCTGCAACGGGATCAGCCTCTCGACTACGCTCGCGCCGAAGAAGCAGCCCGTCTTTTCCAGACACTTCATCTGCGAGAACGGGAATCCCCTCTCGTCGTTTTCGTCGGTGACGAACGGCAGCTCGCCGTAGTGCAGCAGCTTGCCGCCCGCGACGATCGCCAGCTCGCCCCTCGGCTTGCGCCGCGTCGGCAGAGTGTATCTCTCGATGACGACGCAGTGATCGGGGACGGTGGAAGTCGTCACTCCCGTCTTGGTTCCGACTCCCAACGCGCCGCCGCCGTCAAGAGAGAACACGTCGACGTCCTCGCCCTCGACGCGCACTCCCCATATGTCCTCGATCTCGTCGACGGAATACGCCTTGGCGTGGATGATCGACGCGCACTCGTCGAGCGACGAGCATACGTCGTCCGGGAAGATCTCGAACGGCGGCACGACGACTATCTTCGCCTCGCCGCAACATATCGGCTCGCCGTCTTGAGTGAGCCCGACTTGCTCGCCGAGAGAAGCGTCCCAGACGGTCTTGAAGAAGCACGAGCCGGTGACTTCGCTCCAACCTATCGCCTTGTTGATCAGGCGCGGCATGTCGTTCTGCTCGGTGACTGCCTTGATCAGCGCGGTGGACAGTTTCGCCGCGCCCGTATCCGCGTCGTCCGAGCTGAACGGCATCACGGTCACGCCGACTTTGGTGCGCGACAGCTTGGACTGCCTCGTCTCTATGATGGACGCGATGTGATTGTAGACTTCGCGCTCTTGCCAAAAGTAGCGCGCTCCGCCGTCGGCTATCTCGCCGCCCGGCAAGATCTCGCAATATTGATTGCCTTCGACAAAGTTCATATTGAGCCGCCATTGCAGATCGAGAGGTCTGCGCGCCTCGCGCCGTCTTTGGTAGTCCTCGGTCACATCGGCGACGATGTCGTCGGCAAAGACTTCGCCCGTTTCGTCTGCGGCGAGCTGTTTTTGTTCATCGGTCATTTCTGTCCTCCTCCGTGCGGGGCGCGGTCGCGTCGTTCATCGCCTCGCATATGCCGAGCGCGCAGTCGGCGCACAGCTCGAGCGAATACCTCTTGCTCTCGCCGAGCGAAAAGCGGAATTTGGCGCGATTGCGGCATCCCGGCATATCGCACGCGGTCTTGATCTTGATCTCGGATAGTTTCATTTGTCCTCCTTTGCGTCCGACGACGCGAGTTTTGCGAGCAGCTCCGCTTTGAGCGCGGCGAGCTGCTCGTCGCTGTATCCTTTGAGTTCCCTCAGCGTGCTCTCCCTCTCGAGCACAGTCTTGATCGCCGCCGTGTCCGGCGGCACATACTTCATCGACACGCGGCGCTTGGTCACGTTGTCGTTTTCGTCGAATTCTTCCACGCTCTCCTCGACATAGTAGCCGAGCGCCTTCTTGGTGAGGACGTCGTCTATGTCGTCCGACGATCGCGAGCGCGGTCTCAATAGTCTTTTTCCCACGTTTCACCTCTATATTTTTGGCGCCCGTGTCGACAACAGGCTCCTTTTGTGCGCTCTTGCGAGCTTTTGCTTGTCCCTCTCGATCAACGTCGGCGGCTCGCCTCGGCGCTTCTTGGGCTGAGGGCGCGACATGATGTAATAGCGCAGCGCGTCGAGCGCGTGGTCGTCCTTCTTGATCGGGCTGTCGCCGCTGCCCCACCAATACGATTTGAGCTCTCTGATCAAGTTGACGCAGCACGAGAAGATCTTGATCTTGCCCTCGGCGAAGTACTGCTTGACGCGCGCTATGCCGCCCCACAGCTCCTTGTTGACTCGCGTGTCGACCGCGATCCCGTGTTGGAAAAAGAGCTCGGCGACGCTCTTGGATCCCGACAGTGTGCGCTGGTTGGCGGCGCTGTCTATCAGCGCGTTGAGTCTGCCGTCGCTGTTGCGCTTCCAGCCCATCTTGTCGGCGAGCTCGAGTATTTTGTCCGCGTGATAGACTATCTGGCGCCCCGCCTCGTACCACTGGCCGAGGACATAGACGACTCCGTCCCAATCGACGGCGAAGAACAGGCACGCGAGAGGATTGCGAAGTCCGGGATCTATCGACAAGTTGTCCTGCCATTCCGCAGGGATGTCGAACGGCTCGATCACGTCGCGCGACGGATCGAATTCGCGATAGACGGCGCCCTCCGCCTCCGAGAATCTGCCGTAGCGGCGCGACGCGAGCTCCTGCTCGTCGAGCCCTGCCGATACGCGCGCTATCTCGTCGCGGTCGAGGAATGGGTTGTCGCTCCACTCGATGTGCTCGTGCCATATCTCGGGATCGCCGCCCGAGTTCATATAGATCTCGTCGTACACCCACGTCAGTCCTTTGAGCGGCGTCATCGTGCCCCAGATCTCGCCCTTCTTGTCGAGGACGCGCATCTTGCACTCGCGGTAGACGTCCTCGGGCGGTTCCTCGTCGAACCAGACTAAGTCGAGCGACGCGCCCTGGAATTTTTCGCGCCCCTGATCGCAGCTCTTGAACGAGATCTTGGACGTGTTGCCGAACACGTTTTTTAGCAATATGTAATCGATTATCCCCCTCTCAGGGCTCTCTTTGCGCCCCGACGACATCACGACTTCGACGATCCAATCGGGATCGAGATAGCGCAATATCTTGGCTTGGGCGACATCGCGCTGCACCTCGTAGGACAGCGACACCACCCAGCCCTCGACGCTGTCGCGGTTGCGCCGATACGGATGTATGCCGCGCGCCCACCATAGCGCCTCGACGGCTCCGCACTCCGTCTTGCCGCTGCGGTTGCCGCCGAACACCCAGCGGTTGCGCTTGGGACAGCGATGGAATCGCATCTGCCCCTCGTGCACCTTTTCGCCGCTGTTGTAGCGTTTGAGCGCGGAATTGCGGTAGCGCCTGTCCTGCTCCCTCTCCACGTCCATTATCGCGGCGATCAATTTCAGTTGCTCGTCCTTCATTGCTCTCCTTGTGCAAAGAGCAAGTCGCGGCGCGCTTGCTCTTTTCGACATATTTTTTGATTTTCTCCCGATTTTGACATTGCGTTTTGCCCCGAATAGTGTATAATATAGATATGACACACGGAGCTGCGATCAAAAAACTCGGTTGCGCCGCACTGCTGGCGGCGCTGTTGTGCGCGATCTTGTCGGGCATGATCTGCACGTCGGCGGACACCTCGGCAGCGACGACTCAATATGTCGTCAATACTCCCCTCGACGTCTACATATCGACAAGAAGCGGCTATGTCAAGGTCTTCACCGTGCCGACTTCGTATTATGTCTTTGCGTATGACGGCAGTTCCAACGGCGGATACACTGCCGTTGAGTACGGCAACTTTGACCTCGACATCTTTGTCCGCACGTCCGAGCTTGCCTACAACGCCGCGCCCGACGACTACGATCTGTCCGAGGACGCAAACAACGGCGCCTTCGCGATCGCGAACGTTGCCGTCAACGGCGATACCGCAAGCATATACGTCCCCGACTTGGGGCTCAAATACGACGTGAGATCAGCGCTCATCGAGCAAGTCTTCGGCATCTTCACCGAGACGGACACCTCGAGCGATCTCGCCGGCACATACCTCTTTGCGAGGATAGCGTATGACAACGCCGGCGAAGAGAGCGTGCGCAACGCGCTGATCCCCATCAATCAGACAGACAAACCGGGACTGTCGCTCGGCTCTGTGCCGCCGCATCACCAAGAACAGGCCGTCGTCACCCCTCCCGAGGACGACGAGTTGATCGATACGCCGAGCGATCCGTCCGCCGGCGAGCCGGGACAAAGCCCCGTCGTGCGCAACATCATGATCGCGATCATCTGCGTGCTGTGCGTCGTGGTCATCTTCCTTATCTTCAAGCCTTCCAAGCGGAAGAGCGATGGCGACCGCTATTCGCTCTGACGCGCAACCCCCTCTGCGCGCCCCTTTATAGGGGCGCGTTTTTTGTACATTCCGCGCCTGCGCTCGGGTTTGGAAAGCTCGCGATCGCCGTCCGACGCCGCGCCCTCGCCTGCAAGACAGCTGCGCGACGCGAGCTCTTGGGCTATCCTGCAAAACAGCATGTCGCCGCCAAAGCGCTGCTCGTACCATTGTTCGTCATAGCCCTGACAGCGCATCGCGCTCTCAAAGCCGTGCAGAGCGTCGCCGATGCGTCTGAACGCGGTGCGCGGCGCGATCCCGAGCCATGCCGCGACGTCGGCGATCTTCCTGCGGTCGCAATAGTGCATCACGAGCAGCGCCGCGCGCTCGCTGCCCAATCGGCGCAAGCTCTCGCGTACGAGCACGCTCGCATTGACATAGTTCTCGCAACGGCGAGTGCATCCGAGGATCTCTTCGATCAATTCGAGAGTGTCCCCCTGATAGCCGAATCCCGAAAGCGCGAGCCTATCCGCTTCCGCCTTTGCCGCCTCCACAGCGTCGGGCAGGTATCTGTACGCCGCCAACAACACTTTGGACCATTCGTTGGAATGTCTTTTCATCTCTTCCCTCCGCTGTCAGTATAAACCCGATATATGCGAAACGCAATGTTGAGTGCCAACTTTTTTGAACATACGTTCACTTTTTTCTTCATTATGCTCCCCTAAAGCTGACAACATCTGTTCACTTTGCACAATATTTCATATTCGACGCTTTTCGACATCGGCGCGATCGGCTTCGGTTTTCGACACTTTTCGAAAGTGTACGACACTGCCCGACAGTTCGCGGCTGTCGCCTTGCGCTTTTCGACACTTTTCGACAGTGCGCGACACTGCCCGACAGTTCGCGGCTGCTGCTCTGCATTTTTCGACACTTTTCGACAATGTGCGACACTGCCCGACAGTTCGCGGCGCTCGCCTTGCACTTTTCGACACTTTTCGACAATATACGTCGGTGCGCGACGTTTTGCGGCTGCTGCTCTGCACTTTTCGACACTTTTCGACAGTGTGCGACACTGACCGACAGTTCGCGGCTGTCGCTCCGCACTTTTCGACATTTTTCGACGCTATGCGACGGTGTGCGACGCGGCTATCGCGCTATACGATGTTTTTCGACGATTTTCGACAATTGACGACAAAGCGCTGCTGCTCTGTCGCAAAAAAAATTGCCGCGCTCGGCGGCAACGACTTGTCGGCAATGAATATTGATAAGATAAAAAACGCGCGCATACGCGCGCGATCGGATGTGATAGATCTTTCGGGTCACCTGTCCTTGTAGGGATCGGACGTGATCGCGGAGATGTTGAGATACTTGCCCATCTCGAAAGCCTTCCACGGCGAGATGTCCTCCGGCGGCCAAGCGATGAAGTTGAGTTTCTCCTTGGTGACGGGGTGCGTAAAGCGCAGTTCCGCCGCCCAAAGCGCGAGCGGATGCTTGAGCGTGCGCGGATCGCCGCCGTACTTGGCGTCGCCGAACAGCGGACATCCTATCGTGCTCATCTGCACTCTGATCTGATGCGATCTGCCGGTGAACAGCTTGACGCGGCACAGCGCAAAGCCCTGCTTGGTCTCCAAGACGTCGTAGTGGAGCTGCGCTTTCTTGGCGCCCTCTGTCAGCATCGGGACGACCATGACGACGTTCTTTGCCTCATTCTTTTTGAGATAGTGCGTAAGATCCGCCGATCTCTCGCGCGGGACGCCGCAAGTCACGCAGAAGTAAGTCTTTTCGAAAGAACCGTTTTTGATGCTCTCGCAAAGGCGTTCCGCCGCCTTGCTGGTCTTGGCAAAAACCATGACGCCGCCCGTCGGTCTGTCCAATCTGTGGACGAGCCCGAGATAGACGGACTCCTTGCCCGTCTCGCGCATTATGTATTGCTTGACGATCGTCAGCATGTCGGGATCGCCCGAGTCGTCGGCTTGAGAAGGCACGTTCTGCGGTTTGAGCGCCACGATGATGTGCCTGTCCTCGTGCATCACCACGAGGTCGTCGATGTTAAAGCTCTTGTTCAACTTTATTCCTCCAAATGCCGCTGCATCCGCACGGCAAGACTATGCCGTCGTCGGTCGGCAATCCTATCTCGTATGACGAAAACTCGCCGCCCCTGCCGCGCAGCGCGAGCTTGAGCACGTTCTCGATCACGGTCGGCTGCAAGCCCGTCGTGTAGGAGTTGATCAGCACGAACAGCGGATCGTCCGAAAGCAGCTTGACGCACTCCTTCACGAAGGGGAACAGCCCTTCTTCTATCTTCCATACCTCGCCCGACGTGCCTCTGCCGTACGACGGCGGATCCATGACGATCGCGTCGTATCTGCGGCCGCGGCGCTGCTCGCGAGCGACGAACTTGCCGCAGTCGTCGACGATGTAGCGTATCGACGTGTCGGGCACGCGGCTGAGCGCGGCGTTGGTCTTGGCGCGCTCCACCATCGCCTTGGCGGCGTCGACGTGGGTGACTTTGGCTCCTGCCGCCGCGCAGGCGACGCTAGCGCCGCCCGTGTAGGCGAACAGGTTGAGCACGTTGATCGGGCGCTTTGCGGCGCGGATCATCTCGCCCATCATGTCCCAATTGACTGCCTGCTCGGGGAACAGCCCCGTGTGCTTGAAGCCCATCAGTTTCAGCGAAAAGCGCAAGCCTTTGCGCTCCGCTGTGAACTCGCTCGGCACGCCGCCCTTGATCTGCCACGCTCCGCCGCCGCTGCTGCTCCTGCGGTAGACGGCGTTGATGTGCGGATATTTTTCCAGCTCAAAGCGCGGCTCCCAGATCACTTGGGGATCGGGTCTGAGCAAGATCAAGTCTCCCCAGCGCTCGAGCTTGAAGCCTCCGCCGGTCGCTAGGATGCGATAGTCGCGCCAGCCCTCTGCGACTTTTATCATATCTTTGCGACGGAAAGCGTCACGCTCTGACCGTTGACGTCCCACTCCTTGGTGTAGGCTCCGTCGATCGTGCCGACGTGCAGATCGTCGCAAAGCACGTCCGAAGCAATGCTCGCGTCACTCGCCATAACTCGCGCGATGTCGCCGTCCGCGACATAGCCGATCTCGATGTGATCGACGACTTGGAAGCCTGCCTCTTTGCGCATCGTCTGTATCTTGGAGACGAGCTCGCGGGCAATGCCCTCGTCGATCAGCTTGGGCGTGAGCTCGGTGTCCAAGACGACGGTGATGCCGCCGTCCGACTCCACGCAATAGCCTGCGCGATCGACGACTCCGATCAGCAAGTCGTCCTGCGTGAGCTCGATCGTCTCGCCTTCGACTTGGAAGGTGTAGACTTCGCCCGCTCTGACGGCGTTGACCATCCTCAATGTCTTGCGCTCTTCGAGTTCGGACAGATATTTCTTTATCGCGCCGAGATGCTTGCCATAGCGCGGTCCGAGCGTTTTGAGCTGCGGCTTGACTTCATAATAGAAATAGTTGACCGCAGAGCCGCCCGCGACGATCTCGTCGACATTGAGCTCGTCCTTGATGTAGCTGAGCAGCTCGGGATCCTTGCTGTATCCCTTGCCCGTCACGATCGCCTTGGCGAGGGGCTGCCTGTTCTTGATGCCGGACTTGTTGCGGCAAGCTCTGCCAAGAGCGACGGCTTTGAGGACCGCCTCCATGTTGGCTTCGAGCTGCTTGTCGATCGCGCTCGCGTCCGACTCGGGATAGGTCGTGAGATGCACGCTCTCGGGCGCGTCACGATAGAAGTTGCAAACGAGGTTGCGATAGATCTGCTCGGAGACGAACGGCACGAACGGCGCGATCACTCGCGACAGCGTCACGAGAACGTGATAGAGCGTCGTGTACGCCGCCTCCTTGTCGTCGCTCATCTCGGAGCCCCAGAAACGCTCGCGGCTGCGGCGGACGTACCAATTGGACAATTCGTCGACAAAGTCGGAGATCTCGCGCGCGCTCTCGGTGATCTTGTAGTCAGAGAGCGACGCGTCGACGAATGCGATCAGGCTGTTGAGCTTGGACAAGATCCATCTGTCCATCGTCGTCAGCTTGCAGTCCTGCAACTTGTGCTCGCGCGGATCGTACTTGTCTATCTCGGCGTAGAGCACGAAGAAGGAATAGGTGTTCCAGAGCGTGCCCATGAACTTGCGCTGACTCTCGCTGACGTTCTCGGCGCTGAATCGCGTCGGCAGCCACGGCGAGGACGAGCTGTAAAAATACCATCTGACCGCGTCCGCGCCCTGCTTGTCGAGCACGCTCCACGGATCGACGACGTTGCCCTTGTGCTTGGACATCTTGACGCCGTCCTTGTCGTTGACGTGACCCAAGACGATGCAGTTCTTGAACGGAGCCTTGCGGAACAGCAGCGTAGATACCGCGAGCAGAGTGTAGAACCACCCTCTCGTCTGATCGACCGCCTCGCCGATGAAATCAGCCGGGAACTGCTTGTGGAAGATGTCCGAATTCTCGAACGGATAGTGCCATTGCGCGAACGGCATGCTGCCGCTGTCGAACCAGCAGTCCATGACCTCGGGCGTGCG
>CALWKR010000015.1 GCA_944381315.1 uncultured Christensenellaceae bacterium | reverse complement strand
TGCCGTGGTTCGCTCCACCACCTCTTCCCACCAAAAAAGGGCGCCGTTTAAGGTGCCCTTTTTTGGTGGGAAGAGGTGGATTCGAACCACCGAAGACATGGTCGGCAGATTTACAGTCTGCTCCCTTTGGCCGCTCGGGAATCTTCCCTCGTGGAGCTGGTGACCGGAATCGAACCAGCAACCTGCTGATTACAAATCAGCTGCTCTGCCTATTGAGCTACACCAGCACGATTGATCATAGCTTGGTGCCTCGGGGCGGAATCGAACCACCGACACGGGGATTTTCAGTCCCCTGCTCTACCGACTGAGCTACCGAGGCATATTTTTTATGAGTGATATCGCTACCACTCATAATAGTTTGGCGATTCGGAAGGGACTCGAACCCTCGACCTCTAGCGTGACAGGCTAGCGTTCTAACCAGCTGAACTACCGAACCATGTTGTTGTGTGGTGGGCCATCAAGGACTCGAACCTTGGACCGACCGGTTATGAGCCGGTTGCTCTAACCAACTGAGCTAATGGCCCACATTGTTGTCGCATTGGTCGGGGTGAAGAGACTCGAACTCCCGGCCTCATGGTCCCAAACCACGCGCGCTACCAACTGCGCCACACCCCGTTGACAGCTCCGTGCGACTTCTAAAATATACTATAAGGGGGGAGGCTTTGTCAACGATTTTGCGGCACTTTTTTGCAATTTTGAAAAATTGTTTTTTTGCCCGTTGCGCTCGCCTCGCTCAGCGGCAAAAGTTGAGCATTTTTGCGACTTTTCACCGCCCCGTTCCGCACAAAAGCGCCCCGACTCACTGTCGGGGAGCCGATGCGGCGAAAGTTAGTTCTGTTCGTCCTCTTTTGCGTCCGAAGCGGGCTGCTCTTCTGCAGCGTTGTCCTCGGTCGGGACGTTGAACATGCTGAACAGATCGCCGAACGTAGCGCTGCCCGATTCGGACTTCCAAGAAGTCACGCCCGGCTCGTCGTCCTGCTTTCTGGAGCTCTTCTTGCTGCGCGGAGCGCTTGCCGCGCCTGCGTTCTCGAATCTCTTGGCGTTGCGAGAAGCTCTCTTCTCTTTTGCCTCTTTGTAGTCCTCGTCCGAGATCTCGACATCGTTGTTCTCTTCCTGAGGCAACAGCGCCTTGATGGAAAGAGTGATCTTGTTGTCGTTGAACTTGATGACCTTGGCGGTGACTTCGTCGCCCTCTTTGTAGAGGTCGGCAGGATCCTTGACATAGTGGTTGGCGAGCTCGGAGACGGGAACGAGTCCGTCGACGTCTCTCTCGATCAGCACGAAGATGCCGTACTTGAACACTCCTCTGACCTTGCCCGTGACTACCGATCCGACGGGATACTTCTCCGCCGCGATCTCGTAGGGCTTCTTCTGGAGCTGCTTGTAGCCGAGCGAGACTCTGCCGTTCTCGCGGTTGGATCTCAAAATGATGAAGTCATAGGTCTTGCCGATCTCGAGCACTTCGCCGGGATTGGAGATCGTGTAGTGCGAAAGATCGGAGATGTGAGCCAAGCAGTCGTAACCATAGACGCTGACGAATGCGCCGAAGTCGGTCAGTCTCTTGACTTTGCCGCTGACGATGTTGCCGACTTGGAGCTTGGACCAAAGCTCGTCTTCTCTGCGAGCCTTCTCCTCTTCGAGGACGACGCGCTGAGACGCGACGATCGAGCGTCTCTTGGACAATTCGATCGGTTTGTCGGCCGCGGCGGTCTGCACTTCGGGAGTTGCCTCGACGGCAGCGGTCTCGGTCTGAGCCTCGGGAGCGACTTCGCCCTCGGCGACTTCGGTAGTCTGCTCGGGAGCGACTTCTTTCTTCTTGGGCTGGATAGCGCGCAAGCGGAGCTTTTTGCCCACATACTTTTCGAGATCGGTCACGAATCCCATGCGGATCTGAGACGCAGGGATAAAGATCTTGTAGCTGCCAAGCTTTGCTTCAAGGCCGCCCTTGACAGCTCTGTCGACGGTGACGGTGAAGATGCCGCCGCGGATAGCTTCTTCGGCTTCTTTGTCCTCTTTCTCGCGCTTGTCGACCGCTTTTTTGGAGAACGCGACTTCATCGTTCTTGTCCTTTCTGCCCGTCTTCTCGATGACCATGGCGTCAAACTTGTCGCCCGACTTGTAGTTGTCGGGATTGTATGTAACATCGTCGAGTTCGGCCTCTGACTTGTCGACGAAACCGTCTTTCTTACCGCCGAAGTCGACGTAAATGCCGTCTTGGTTTGCACTGATGACCGTGCAATGGAAAACTTTGCCCGCTCTGAGATCCATCGATCTCTTGTCGGCTTTTTCGGACTCTTTCAGAAGATCTGCAAAAGTCTCTTTGCTGTTGGTGTTTTGAGTGTCACTCATTTGTTTGGTTACCTCCGCAATCAACTCATCCGGAGTTGACGCCCCGGCTGTCACGCCGAGCAAGTTGAATTTTTTTGCTACAACCGATTCGGTATCGGCTATATTTTCTATTAGGTATGTATTGGGGCAGATGGCTTTGCAGATCTCGAAAAGCTTGCATGTGTTGCTGCTTTTGCGGCTGCCGATGACGAGCATCGCGTCGCATTTTTGGGCGAGTTCTTCCGCTTGTCTCTGCCTATCTGTAGTAGTATAGCAAATAGTATTGAATATTTCAACTGTTTTGCAGTGATTTTCGAGAAATTTGCACAAAATTTTCATTTTTTTTGAACTGTAAGTTGTCTGTACAACCACACAGTATTCTTTGGACGCATCCAAGTGCAAAATATCGTCCTCACTGTCCACTACTACAGCCTTGTTTTCGCTCCATCCGACGTGCCCGACGACCTCGGGATGATGCTTGCTCCCGATGACGATGACGTCCTTGCCCTTCTCGGCGGCGTCTTTGATGATGGAATGTATCTTCTTTACGAACGGGCAAGTCGCGTCGATATAGGGGATGCCCCTGCTCTCAAGCTCGCGGTAGACGTCCTCGCCCACTCCGTGCGAGCGAATGATGACGGTGCCCGACTTGTACTCTGCGAGCGACTCGATCGTGCCGACTCCTGCGTCGCGCAGTTTTGCGTTGACATAGTCGTTGTGTATCAGCTGACCGAGCGTAACTCTCTCACCCTTTGCGGAGAGAGCCTTTTCGACCGCGCCTCTGACTCCGAAGCAAAATCCTGCGCCCGGCGCGACGATTATCTTCATTGGGCAGGCTCCGCGCCGTCTTGGGCGTGAGCGGCCTTATACTTTTTGATGTCGCCTCCCCACTTCTCGACGATCTCGTCGATCTGGGCTCTCAGCTCGTACATCTTGGAGACGACATAGGCGTTGGCCTCGTCTTTGACTTCGTGCAGCGGCTTGCCATAAAAGCGCGACAAGTCGATGGGATCGCCGACTATCAGCTTGTTGCCCTTGAAGCCGAAGGGCTTTTGGCGGCAATAGTATATCGTCGGGACGAGCTGAGTCTTGGTCTTGAGCGCGATCGATACCGCTCCCTCTTTGAACGGCAGCAACTGCTTGGACTTGCCGTCCTTGGAGCGTGTGCCCTCGGGGAAGATGAGCAACTTGCCGCCCGAGCTGAGCTCCTTGATCATTGCTCTGAGCGCGCCAATGTCCGACTCTCCGCGCGAAACGCTGATCGCTCTGCAAAGCGCCGTCAAGAAGTTGCCGACAAAGCGGTTGTTCATCGCCTCGGCTTTGACGGCTATGCGTCCCTCAAAGCGGAACAACTTGTCATATATCACGCACGCGTCGAGCGGCGAATAGTGGTTGCAGATGCACATCACGGGGCCTTCTTTGGGGAACTTTTCCGCAAAATAGACTGTGCGAGGCAGCCAAATGATCTTCATCAAAAAGCGTCCGATGACTGCAAGTCCGCGATAGAACAGATTGGGCTTGTCGCTGTATTTTTGTTTTACGATCTTATCTTTTTTGGGCATTGCCGAGGACATATCCCGTGATAACCTCCGAAACTTGATCCGCGGTCATATGCGTGCTGTCAATGAGAACGGAATCGTCTGTCTTGGTCAGCGGAGCGAAAGCTCTGTGCGAATCGTTGAAATCTCTGTCTTTTATGTCTGCGAGCACGGTGTCGTAGTCGATCTGCGCGCCGCGCTCCTTCAATTCTTGATAACGGCGTCTTGCCCTCTCCTCGACGTCCGCGGTCAAGAAGAACTTGAACTTGGCGTCGGGCAAAACGTAGCTGGTGATGTCTCTGCCGTCGAGCACGACGTCGTTGTGCGCCGCGATCTCCCTCTGCTTCGCGACGAGGAACAGCCTCACCGCAGGGATCTTGGACACGTCGGACGCCGCCTTGGACACGGAGTGCTCGCGTATCGCGGACGAAACGTCTTCGCCGTTGAGCAAAATGCGCTTGTCGGGAGAATAGGAGATCTCGATCTCGTCCAAGAGAGGAACGACCGACTTTTCGTCAAGCGGCGAAACTCCGCGCCTGACGACATAGAGCGCGACTGCCCTGTACATTGCGCCCGTATCGAGATATGTTATCCCGAGCTTGCTCGCGATCATTTTGCCGATCGTGCTCGTGCCTGCTCCCGACGGTCCGTCGATCGCGATATTGATCATAGACATCTCCGAAAAAGCCGATTTTCTCTATTATACACTATCTACTTTGATATGGCAACTTTTTGACGCCGATGAAGCGATCGCTCTCGCGGCGGCTTCCGCGCTCGCCCACGCGGTCTGCAAGTTGAATCCGCCCGTCAGCGCGTCGACGTCGATAACTTCGCCGACAAAGTACAGCCCGTCGATCTTGCGGCAGCGCATCGTCTTGGGATCTAGCTCCTTGACGTCGACGCCTCCCGAAGTGATGATCGCCTGTTCCGCCCCTTCGGCTCCGACGAGCTCGAGTTCGAAATTTTTGAGCGCATGCGCCAATCTGCGGCGCGCCTCTCTGTCGGTGGCGTCCGCGCGCGTATCGCCCTGCAAAGACGCGGCTTTGAGCGCATACGGCACAAGCGCGCGCGGCAACAGCTTTGCCGCGATCGTCTTCAACGTCGCATGAGGCGCGGCTGTGAATTCGCGGACTATGCGCGCGTCCAAAGTCGCGATGTCGAGCGCGGGCTTGAAGTCGACGATCGCCTTGCTGCGCTTGGGGAATGCGCCATTTTCGTCGCGATACTTGGAAGTCAGAGACGAGCATTCCAGCACGATGGGACCGCTTATCCCCGTGTGCGTGAACAGCATTTCGCCGAAAGCATGGGCGCGCTCTGCTCCGTCGATGACGACTGACAGAGCGACGTTCTTCAATGACAGCCCCTGCAAGCCCTCCGCGCCTCTTGTCACAAACGCGACCAAAGTCGGGCGCGGCGTAACCACTTTCAGCCCCAGATCTCGGGCGAAGCGATAGCCGTCGCCCGTGCTGCCCGTCGACGGATAGGTGATCCCTCCCGTCGCGACGACGACGGCGTCGGCGGCGTATTGCGCCTTGTCTGTGACGACTGCGACTGCCCTGCCGCCCTCGACGCACACGGCGGTCGCTCTTTCATCATATTTGACGCGCACGCCCGATACGCGCATATATTTTTCAAGCGCCTTGATGACGTCGGACGACTTGTCCGAAACGGGGAACACTCTGCCGCCGCGCTCCGTTTTGAGCGCGAGCCCGAGCTTGCCCGAAAAGAGAGCGATCGCGTCGGACGGCGAAAAGCCGTAAGCCGCCGAATACATAAACTTGGGATTGGTGACGATCTTGGAAAGATAGGTAGGGACGTCGCAGTCGTTGGTGACGTTGCATCTGCCCTTGCCTGTGATGAACAGCTTTTTGCCGCACTTGGAATTGCGCTCGATGACGACGACGTCGACTCCGCGCTCGGCAAGTTCTGCGGCGCAGAGCATACCTGCCGCTCCGGCTCCGATGACGACCGCCCTCACGGCTGCATCTCCGCGAGCTCGGCGAGCAATGCGGCGTCGTTGTACGATATCTTGACGGGCGAGATCGTCGCCCATCCCTGCTCGCACAACACGACGTCCGAGTCGAGCGCGTTGCCGTCCACTGCGACGGGGTGCCCGGTGATGAAATAGCCCTTGCCGGGCACATATTGATATTCGTCCTCAAAGAGTCTGTCGCCCGTGCGCGCGAATCTATATCCTTTGAGCTGCGCCTGCGGACACGGGACGTTGATGTTGAAGATAGTGTTGCAGTCGTCGGGCAAGAGCGCCGTCAGCCTCTCCAATTTGCGCGCGACGAAGTCGGCGACGTGCGAATAGTCGCCGTCCGTGCACTCATACGACACGGCGATCGCCTTGACTTGCAGCAGACACGCTTCGAGAGCGGCGTTGACGGTGCCGGAATAGACTATGTCCGTGCCGATGTTGCAGGTGTTGTTTATGCCGCTGACAACGACGTCGGGCTTGCCGTCCATGATGACGTCGATGCCGAACTTGACGCAGTCCGCAGGCGTGCCGTGGAGCGCGAAAGCCTTGCGGCCGCCAAGCGTCACGCTCTGATAGTTGAGCGCAGAATGAAAAGTCAAGCTGTGACTGCACCCCGACTGCTCGCGGTCGGGAGCGACGATCCACAGCTCATGGTCGCGTTCGAGCGCGGCGGCAAGCGCGTGCAAGCCGGGCGCATATACGCCGTCGTCGTTGACAAGCAAGATCTTCATGCCATGATTTTACTATATCTTCGCGCAAATTTCAACCTCTTGCCGCAACTTCAAATGCGCTTTGCGATGTCCTGTTTGAGCTTTGCCATCACTTTCTTCTCCAATCTCGAGATGTACGACTGCGAGATGCCCATCAGATCGGCGATCTCCTTTTGCGTCTTCCGCGCCGTCCCGAGCAGACCGAATCTCATCTTGACGATCTGTTTTTCGCGCGGATCCAGCCGCTCGAAGCATTGCAGCAACACATCCTTCTCCACGCTGTTCTCAATGTCCTTGCAGACGATGTCGCTCTCCGTCCCCAGCACGTCGGACAACAACAGCACGTTGCCCTCCCAATCTACGTTGAGCGGCTCGTCGAGCGATAGCTCGCCGCGCGTGCGCACCGTCTTGCGCAAGTGCATCAAGATCTCGTTCTCGATGCACCTGCTCGCATAGGTCGCAAGCTTGATCTTCTTGGCGTCGTCAAACGACTTGACCGCCTTGATCAGCCCTATCGTCCCCACCGAGATCAGATCGTCCATATCCACGCCCGACGAGTCATACTTCTTGGCTATGTAGATGACAAGGCGCAGATTGTGTTCGATCAGCTCGTTGCGCGCTTCGACGTCGCCTTGAGACAGCCGCGCCGTAAGCTCCCTCTCCCTCTCGGGCGAAAGAGGCTCGGGCAAAGTGTCTGTGCCCGTAAGGTAGTTGACTTCGCCGCACTGCGACGAGCCGAGCAGCTTTTTTATCCAAGCCAGCAATTTCGCGAACATGATAACCTCCGTCAGCCGTGCAATCCGCAATTCAGAAGCACGGAAAAACCATCGAATTTGCGCTCCCCCGTCACCGCGGCGACGTCGCGAAGAACCGTCCTGCCGTCGCAGTCGTCCACGGTCATCTTGTCTATGAAGAAGACTTCGCGGCAGCGCGTGCCGCAGACGGTCTTGACCTCGATGGCTCCCGCCTTCTTTGCGTACGGCTTGACTTCGTCGGCGACGCTCGGATCCAACACGACGACGGGCATATTGCCGCGAAGTCTCAGCGTGTTGCCGCTGTCCCAAAAGCCGTCGCAATGCACTGCGCACTCTCCGCTCCCTATCGTCACCTTGGCGCCGTAGTCGCGTTTGCGGCGGCTTGCGGCGCGCGCCGTGCAGATCGCCGAGACCGCGAGATAGCCGATCAGACAAAGAGGACTGACGACGAGCGGCGCGAACGCATATATATCGCCGAGCGCGCCCGCCAAGACGGCGTCGGCGCCGCAGCACAAGACGGCGAACAGCGCAAGCGCCAAAGATGCGCGCAGATATCCGCGTCCCGCTCTCTTCTCGGTCGCAACGAGCGAGATCGTCAAAAAGGCGGCTATGTAAGCGAGCGTAGCGCCCGTCGGCGCAAACGCAAGCACGGCTGCACGGCATGACGCGGCGATCGCCGCCGCTGTCAGACAGCGCGCGGCAGACGGCTTTGCCGCAACGACGCGTCGCGCCGAAGCCGTCGAAAACGCCGCATAGACGGCGGCGCAGATGACGCAGCTTTCTCCGATCTCAAACATGTCTCAATGATAGCTCAACGGCTGCGAGAAATCTTTCTTTTGCAATGAAAGATGTTGTCGAAAACGCATGCGAACGCATTGGGATCTATATTCAAAAAACGGTTTTTTGTTCAAACGAATTAGTCCTTCTAAAAAAATTGCCGTCACGCAAACTTGACAACCTTTGCGCAAAAATTGCAATTCAACGAATAAATTCGGCGCAAGCTGTGCGCATAACGTCAAAATTTTGCGCAAAAAAACACGTCGGATCTGCGCATTTTTTTTGCGCAAGCGTCTCGTCGCGATAAAAAATTCCAAAAATATTTTATGCACAAAACGGCACAAAAAAGCGGACGGCTGTCGCCGTCCGCCAAGCATGTCATTGTTTTTTGTTGCGGAGCATTCTCATAAACGGAGGGATCTTTACGCCGCTCTTCTCTTCCGGCTTCTCTTCTTCGCGTTCATATGCGTTGGGACGATCGTAGATCTGACGCTCGCCCGAATAGCCGCCGGATTGCGGATAGCCGCGCCCGTACCTGTCGGTCTGACGATAGGGATCGTCTTGAGGCGCTCTGTCGCGCGAATATCCCTGATCACCTTGACGCGGATAGCTTGCGTCGTTCTGGCGCGAATAGCCATTGTCGCTCTGTCCCGAATAACGTCCGACGTTCTGTCTGCTGATGTAGTCGCCGTAGCTTCCGCTCGGATAGTTGTTGGGCTGAGATTGCCCGTCGGCGGCAGATTCGCCCGGACCGTACTTGCGGAAAGCGTCCGAAAAACGTCCGATGGGAGCGCTCTTCTCGGCAGCGGCGGCATTCTGTTTTTCGCGAGCGGAACGCGCGCCTGCGCCGTCGTTTTTGAATCCTGTCGCGATCAGCGTGACTTCGACTTTGCGGTTGAGTCTCTCGTCGTATCCCATGCCGATGATCACGTTGCCCTCGTTGGCGTCAATGAGGTCATAGACTGTGGCGGAACCTTCGTCCACCTCGTGCATCGTCATGTCCATGCCTCCGACGATGTTGAGGATGACGTTGGTCGCTCCTGTGATGTCGGTGTCGAGCAGCGGAGAATTGACCGCCTCTTTGATCGCCTGGACGACTTTGTTCTGGCTGCCCTTGGGCAAGCTCTCGTCCTCTTGGGCAAAGCCCATGCCGATATGCGCGATGCCCTTCTCCTTGAGCGTAGTCCTGATGTCGGCAAAGTCGACGTTGATGTACAGCGGCTTGGTGATCAGGTCGGCAATGCCCTGCACGGCTTGGCGCAGCACGTTGTCGGCGTTGGCGAAAGCCTGCACCATAGACGTTTCGGGAGGCAAGACTTGGAGCAGCTTGGCGTTGGGAACGATCAGCAGCGTGTCGACGGACGAGCGCAATTCTTCGATGCCCTGCATCGCAAAGCGCATACGCCTCGAGCCCTCGAACGGGAACGGAGTCGTGACGACGGCGATCGTCAAGATCGTCTTTTCTTTCGCCATATTGGCGATGATCGGAAGCGCGCCCGTGCCGGTGCCTCCGCCCATGCCTGCGGTCAAGAAGAGAAGATCGACGTCGTCGAGCTCCCTGCGCAGCTCGTCGGAAGACTCCTTCGCGGCTTCTTTGCCCACATTGGGATCGGCTCCTGCGCCGAGCCCCTTGGTCGTGCCTTTGCCGATTTGTATCTTTTTCTCCGCTTTGGAAAGCAGCAATGATTGGAGATCGGTGTTGACGGTAACGAACGAGACGTCTTTGATGCCGGCGTCGATCATGTTGTTGACCGCATTGCAGCCACCGCCGCCTACGCCGATGACTTTGATCTTGGGAAGTCCGACCTCACGATCGGCCATATTTTGTTCTTCGGGCATAATTCTACCTCCGTATCTTGTCCAAAAGTCTTGCCAGCGGAGAGTGGGTCCTCTCCGTCTTGCATGCTATCTCAAATGTGCCGAACGCCGAAGCGTATCTCGGCTTGGAGTACATCGGCACGTCGGGCGCGAGCATATTGGGGATGGCTCTCGCCGCATTGCCGAGATATGCCGCCGCTCCCTTGATCGCTCCGATCGCTCCGCCGCAAAAATAGACGGGATCTTGATCGGAAGCGCGGCACTGATCGATCATCTGTACGATCTCGTCAAGTAGGCCTTTGACCAACATGTTGGCTGTGCTCGCGTACACCCAGCGCACAGCCGTATCGTCGGGCTTGTTGTACCAATATTTTTCGTCGTCGTCCAAGCCGAGATTGATGTCTTTGAGGATCGAGATCGCGTCGGGCGTTTCGAGCGAAAGGCGATCCATCAACGCGCCTGCCGCCGAAGCGTAGCCTATCGGCTTGGTGATCTGCGCCTCAAAGCCCTCGCCTATCACATACGCCGCCGACGTCGAAGAATAGCCCATGTCGACGACGACTGCGCCCTGTGAACGGACATGCTCGTCGAGCATAGACACGCACGTCGCCCAAAACGATGAGACGAAGTTGGCTTTTTGCACGCCCGCACTCGTCAAGGCAGCCTCGACGGACGCGGCGAATTCGCGATTGCAGAAGACGTAGGTCACGTTGGAGCGCAAATGCGAACACTGCTCGCCTATCGGATCGACGACATAGCGCGATTCGTCCAAAATGTAGCCGCTGGCGGTGGTCGTGATCAGCGTGCCGCGATCGGAAAAATGATTGCCTGCCGCAAACAGCTCGTCCACGTCGCCGCGAGTGACCGTGCGGAAAGAGCCCAAGTCGTGCTCCACCGTCACTATGCGATAGTCAAGGAAATCGCACGGCACGCCGACATAGACCGTCTTGGGCTTGGGATCCGCAAAAGCGAGCGCGGCGGCGAGGTCGTCGGCAAAGGTATCGGGCGAAAGCAGCGTCGAATCGTAAAAACCGTCATACGAAAACTCCGCAAGGTCTCTCACCGAAGTGAGCCCCGAGCGAGTCTTGGACGCGATCAATCGCACTATCTTGCTCGAACCGATGTCGAGGACGCAAATTTCCTTCATAAAATTATTATAATTAATGCGAAGTGCGCTGTCAATAGAAATGCGCGAAAAATTTATAATATTATAATATTTATGCGCATATGCGCATATGTGCGAGAGTCAGTCGGCGGTATAGAGCCATCCGCGATCGGGATCGAACGAGATCGTGCCTCCGACGGACGCGTCGCCGTGCGCCATATCGTCAAAGACGGCGTATGCCATGACGAACATCGTCTCTATGTCGCTGTCGAGTGGAATGACCAACTTGCAGCCGCCGCGAGTGATCGCCGTGACCGTCCCTGCGGACGACGAATAGACTATCCGCGAGAACAGCTCGCCGAATCTGGTCTCGGTCAAGTAGCACTTCTCCGCTCCGCCGATAAGCGCGCCGAGCCACTTCGCGTTGTCTGAAGCGATGAACGAGCCGAGCAGATCGGAGTCGCTGCCTGTGAGAACATATCCCTCCGTCACCGCGAGCGAGCCGAGCGAATCGTCAAACACGAGCCCTATGATCTTGAGATCGCGGTCGACGAGCGCATAGGCGTCGCTGCCGTCGATCGGCACCGCGACTACGCCGACGCGCGACGCAACGCGGATGACTACGTCGTTGGGGAAGACGCGCTCTATCGCGACGACTTTGAGAGTCGGATAGCCCTTCTCGATCGCGTTGGCGGCGCTCTGCTCGTCTATGGAGAAGATGCCTTCGCCGCCCGTGATGCCCGATCGAGCGATGATGTCGGCCTCTTGGGCGTCGGTCAGTTCCAGCCCCGAAGCGGCGTCGACGCTCACGTCGTCGACGATGAACAAGACACAGCAGACCACGACGATCACGATGACCGCCGCGATCGCGGCAAACAATACCACAAGTCTCTTGTTCATATCCCTCTCCCGATCAGTTTTGTCTGCGTATATCCACTCCGACGGACGGCAGGATGAGAGACAAGTCCTCATAGCCTCTGTCGATGTGATGTATCTCGTCTATCTCGCTCTGCCCGTGCGCAGCCATTGCCGCAAGTACGAGCGACGCCCCTCCTCTGAGATCGGTCGCGGCGACTCGCGCCCCGTAGAGGCACGGCACTCCGCGCACCACGGCGGTGGAACCCGACACCGTGATGTCGGCGCCCATCTTGCACAGCTGGCTCGCCGTCTTGAAGCGAGTTTCGAAGATATTCTCGACGATGACGCTCGTGCCGTCCGAGATAGATTGCAAAGCCATCATCTGCGCCTGCAAGTCTGTCGGAAAGCCGGGATAGTACATCGTCTCGATCTTGGGCACGGCGGAATGCCGTCCCTCGCTCGTTATTATTATTTTATCATCGCGCGGATAGATTTTGCAACTGCTTTTGGGTATTTTGGCGATAAGCGACGAGATATGTTCGGCGCAGGCGTTCTCGATCGTCAAACTGCCGCCGCACATCGCCGCCGCAATGATATACGTCCCTGCGACTATCCTGTCCGGGATCGGCGTGTACTCCACGCCGTGCAGCTTCTTCACTCCCTCGACTGTGATGACGCTGCCGCCGGCGCCGCGCACCTTGGCGCCCATCGCGTTGAGGAAGTTTTGCAGATCTACGATCTCGGGCTCTTTGGCGCAATTGCGCAGCACGCTGACTCCGTCGATGAACACGCATGCCATGATCAGGTTTTCGGTCGCGCCGACGCTGGGCAGATCGAGCACTCTCTCCGCGCTGTGCGCGCGAGTGCTGTCGCAGTCGATATGCCCGTGCTTTTCGCCTATCTTGATCCCAAGCTCGCGCAGCCCCGCAAGATGTATGTCTATCGGCCTCAATCCGATGTCGCATCCGCCCGGATACACCACCCTTGCGCGTTTTAGACGCGACAAAAGCGAGCCGAGCAAAAATATCGACGACCGCAATTCCTTGGCGAGATCGCACGGTATCTTGAAAGAGCTTATCCCCGAGCTGTCTATCTGCACGGTGCCGCCCTCGCAAGTCGCCTTGCAGCCGAGCTTGCGCAGGATCTGCAGCATCGTGGCGACGTCGCTGATGTCGGGACAGTCGTGCAGGACGACTTTTTCGGAAGTGAGTATCGACGCGGCAAGCAAGGTCAGCACGGAGTTTTTCGCGCCCTTTACGGACAGCGCTCCGCACAGCTTGTTGCCACCCTCTATTATGTATTTGCTCATAGTTGTCTCCCGTCGTCCGTGAACGGATCCGCCTGCTTACAGTTTATGGCAGAGCATGCCGCTTTGTGACCGCGCTATCCCGTCGACGGCGCCTATCGCACTCATGAAAACGAGCAGCGAACTGCCGCCAAAGCTCAGCAGCGGCATGGGCAGTCCCGTCGGAGGTATGCTGCCCGTGACGACGGCGACGTTGAGCAGCACCTGAAAGGCGATAATCGCGGTCACGCCGGCGGCAAAGAGCGCGGACGATCTGTCCGTTGCCCTCGCCGCGGTGCGGAAACCGAAATAGATCAGCACGCAAAAAGCCGCAAGTACGCATATGCAGCCGAGAAGCCCCAGCTCTTCGCCGACGACGGAGAAGATGAAGTCGCTCTCCGCGAACGGCAAAAACAGATATTTTTGCCTGCTGTTGAACAGCCCCACTCCGAACCAGCCGCCCGACCCGAGCGCATAATAAGACTGGATCAGCTGATAGCCCTCGGCAAGAGGCGACGCCCACGGATCGAGGAAGGCGAAAAGTCGTTTGAGTCTGTACGGCTCGAGCACGATCAACAGCGCCGCCGCTCCGCCCGCCGGGAGCGCGAGCGCGGCGAACCACCTCAGCTTTACGCCTGCGGCGAACAGCATGAACGCGGACACGAGCGCGACGAGTACGGCGATCGACATATTGGGCTCGAGCATGATCAAGCCGCATACCGCGAGCGCCGCGAACGCGCACAGCGCGAACTTGCCCTTCCCGATCTCTTTGCCGTCGGCAAGCGTCGCCGAGATGAAGAGCACGAGCGCAAACTTGGCGAATTCGGACGGCTGTATCGTCACCAAGCCGAGGTCGAGCCAGCGCGTCGCGCCGTATCTCTCCGCTCCGAGCCCGGGGATGAACACCGCCGCGAGCATTGCGACGGAGACGACGAGCGCCCACGGCGCCGCCTTGGCGAGCGTCGACGGCTTGATGTGGGAAAACAGCATCATGCACGCAAGCGACGGCACGAACGCGAGAACTTGTTTCTTGACATAAAAAAATTCGTCGCCCGTGTGCATAAAAGCGCTGTACGAGCTCGCGGACCACTGCATGACTATGCCGAACGCCGCGAGCAGCACCGCCGTCACGACGAGCGGCGGACAGCCGAACACGCGGCGGCGAGCCGACTCCGTCATGCGCAAAAAGTCCTCACGGCCTGCTCGAAGTGCCGCCCTCTCTCGCGATAGTTGAGATAGGAGTCATAGCTCGACGTGGAAGGCGAAAAGAGCAGATTGTCCGTGCCGAGCGACAGCCCGAGCATGACCGCTCTCTCGAGCGTCGCCGTGCGGAATATGCGCGCGGACAGATCGCGAGGAGCGCATTCGATGATGCTGTCGCTGTTGGCGCCGCAGCAGATCAGATATTTCACTCCGCTCGGCAAGCGCGAGAAAAAGCCGTGATAGGACAGCTTTTTGTCGTAGCCGCCGACGATCAGCGCAGTCGTGCCCTTCATCGCCTCGCATGCGGCGATCGTGCCGTCGATGTTGGTCGCCTTGGAGTCGTTGAAGACGGCTGTGCCGTGATAGGCGCATATGTATTCCAGACGATATTTGGGCGCGTGGAACGTGGACAATCCCTTCGCTATCGCGTCGTCCGAAACTCCGAAGAGCTTGCACGCGGCGATCGCGGCGAGACAGTCGGAGAGATTGTGCTCGCCGACGAGCTTAATGCAGTCAAGTCCGCAGACGCGCTTTGCGCCGTCGCCGCCGTCAAAGAAGATGTCGCTGCCGTCGCGGTAAGCGCCCCTGCACTTGCCGAGCGTGGAAAAGAAATAAGTCTCCGATTTGACCTTGGACGCTATCGCGAACGCAACGGCGTCGTCGGCGTTGAACACCGCCTTGTCGCAGGCGTGCTGTCTCTCGAACATACGCGCCTTTGTACGCGCATAGTCGGCGAAGTCGACGTGCCTGTCCAAATGATCGGGAGTGACGTTGAGCAACACGGCGACGTCTGCGCCCACTCCGCCGCATTCGAGCATAAAGCTCGACACTTCGAGCACGGCGACGCCGTATTGCGGCATCTCGGCGGCTTCGGACGAAAAGGGCTTGCCAATGTTGCCGAGCGCTCTCGCGTCCATGCCGCAGCCGCGCAATATATGCGCGATCAGCGATACGGTGGTCGTCTTGCCGTTGGTGCCGCCGACGGCTATCTTGCGCGCGTCGCATACTACGTCGCCGAGCTGCAACTCGGAGATGACTCGTATCCCCTTTGCGCAAAGCGCCGCCACGACGGGATGATCGTGCGCGACGGCGGGATTGAGCACCGCGATATCGACGCCGTCCGCTATCTGCTCCAAGTTCATCGCGCTGCGGTCGTCTCCGCCGCAAATATGCCTGCCGTCGTCATAGTACGCGCACTCTATCCCTGCGCGCTCCAACAATTTTGCCGCGCTCTTTCCGCTCTCGCCGAGTCCGACGATCAGCGCGCGTCTCAATCTGTCGCCGCTCATGTCGACAGCGGCGGCTATCCTCGATCTCAGATCCATGTTCTCCTCACAGTGCAAAAGGTATCGCCGCCGAAAGCAGCACGACTGCCCCGGCGACCGCCGTCACGATCAGATAATACGCGACGATCTTGCATTCCTTCACTCCCTTGTATTCCAGATGATGGTGGAAAGGCGCCATCGCGAACACGCGTTTGCCGGTCGTCTTGAACGCGATCACCTGCACTATTACCGATATGCACGAGACCACATACATTATGCCTGCGAGAGGGATCAAAAGAGCATTGCCCGACAGCATCCCGACTGCCGCCGCTGCGCCGCCGAGCGCGAGAGAGCCCGTATCTCCCATGAACACCTTGGCAGGATTGGAGTTGAACCACAAGAACGCGACGAGCGCGCCCGAGATCGCGAAAGAAAAGAGCGCGAGCGACGAGTCGCCGTCGCTCGTCGATGCCGCGCCCGTCATAGAGCATACGACTCCGAACACGGCGAAATATATGCTGCCCGTCCCTGCCGCAAGTCCGTCAAGTCCGTCGGTCAGATTGACGGCGTTGGCTGTCGCGACGTACGCGGGCAGCGACAGAGGGACATACCACATCCCGATGTCGACGCTCTGTCCCGAGAAAGGGATCGTCAGCACTGTGCCGCCCGTCATCGTAGCTCCGTACGCGGTCGCGATCGCGGCGATGCCTGCTTGTCCGATGATCTTTTGATAGGCTTTGAGCCCGAGATTGCGTTTGAGCGCGATCTTGATGAAGTCGTCCAAAAAGCCGAGCAAGCCATAGCCGAGCATGATCGCGGCGGCGATCTTCGCGACGTGCGACTTCGCGAACACGAAAGTGACTGTCGCAGCGGCGAGCACGAACGAGACGCCGCCCATAGTCGGTGTGCCGCTCTTTTGCACGTGCTTGTCCACATAGCCGAGAATGGTCTGCCCTGCTTTTAACTTGCGCAGCACGGGCAGCATCGCCGCTCCCAGCATCGCCGCAAGCGCGAACGACACGAGAGCGGCGACGATATATACGCTTTCTTGATTCATCCTGCCATCTTTCCCTTTGCGGCGAGCGCGGCGTCGAGCGCGGCGAAGTCGCTGTACGGAGTTTTGACGTTGTGCTCGTCGATATACGCCTCGCTCCCCTTGCCGGCGATGACGACGCAGTCTCCGCTATTTGCCGCGAGCACGGCGTTGACGATAGCGACTTCGCGGTCGAGCACGACCTTGAAGTTGCTTCCCTTTATGCCTGCGACGATGTCCTCGGCTATCGCCGCCCTGTCCTCGGTGCGCGGATTGTCGCTCGTCACGATGACTTCGTCGGCGAGCCTGCTCGCGATCTCGCCCATTATCGGGCGTTTGGAGACGTCCCTGTCTCCTCCGCAGCCGACCACGCAGATCAGCTTGCCGCGCGTGTCCTCGCGCGCCGCAGTCAAGAGATTTTGCAATCCGTCGGGAGTGTGCGCGAAGTCGATCACAT
>CALWKR010000014.1 GCA_944381315.1 uncultured Christensenellaceae bacterium | reverse complement strand
CAGCATATTAAGTTTTGTGCCGATTTCGGAGGGGTTCGGCGCCCCTGTCAGCGCTGCCTGTTTTTCCTTACCAAGGAAGTGCTCTACCTCCTGAGCCATAGCAGCATATTAAGTTTTGTGCCGATTTCGGAGGGGTTCGGCGCCCCTGTCAGCGCTGCCTGTTTTTCCTTACCAAGGACGTGCTCTACCTGCTGAGCCATAGCAGCGCGGTCGATCGGGGGACGGTATCGTTCCGTCGGTCGCTAATACATTATAGGAAAAAAGAGTTGCGGTGTCAAACGTTTTGCGCAAGTTTGCGAAAAAAGCTGTGGGGCGCGAGGAGGGCGCGATTGGAGGGATGCGAAGTCAGTCGGATCGAGAGGTACGAGCATTTTCCGTGTGTATTTTGTTGAAAAAGCAGAACAAAAATGGTATGATATATATAACACGAGGGCGCAAGAGCGGCTCGCGTACGACAAACAGCGAGGTTTTATGGGTTTGCAACCTGACAGTGACAAAAGCGTTTGTTACGATCGAGGGCGGCGTAGTCGCTCGAATTTTCCTATTCGAAACAATTTTTTGAGATAATTTCATGCGGAGGCACGAATGAGACCCTTTTTTGAATCGATATTCAATTTTGACAAAGACACATCCAACATGGCGATAATCGCGCTTGCCGGTGCGAAAGAGCTGGGCGACAAGATCGACTACTATCTTGTCAATTGGTACAACCAAGAGGCGAAGGCGCAAGGCAAGAAGACGCATCGCGACACCTTCTTGGTCAAGAACGTATGCCCGAGGTTCACGACGGGCGACGGCAAGGGGCTGGTGATGGAGACGGTGCGCGGCAAGGATCTTTACATCCTTTGCGACATGGGCAACTATTCCATCACATACGACATGTTCGGATTCAAGAATCATATGTCCCCGGACGACCACTATTGCGATCTCAAGCGCATCATTGCGGCGGCGGGCGGCAAGGCGAAGTCGATCACGGTGGTGATGCCCAGTCTTTACGGCGGCAGGCAGCATCGCCGCAACGCGCGCGAGTCGTTGGATTGCGCGCAGATGCTGCAAGAGCTTGTCGTGATGGGCGTATCCGAGATCATCACGTTTGACGCGCACGATCCGCGTGTGCAGAACGCGGTGCCGCTGATGGGCTTTGACAACTTCCTGCCCACCTATCAGATCCTCAAAGCTATGCTGCGCAGCTATCCCGATCTCGACATGACCAAGGAGCGCTTTATGATCGTCAGCCCGGACGAGGGCGCTATGAGCCGCAACATCTATTACGCGTCCGTGCTCGGCACAGATCTTGGCATGTTCTACAAGCGCCGCGACTACGCCAACGTCGTCAACGGCCGCAACCCGATCGTCGCGCACGAATACATCGGCAACGACGTCAGGGGCAAGGACATCTTTGTTGCGGACGACATCATAGCGACGGGCGACTCCATGCTCAAACTGTGCGTGGAGCTCAAAGAGCGCGGCTGCGGCAAGATCTTCCTTTCGGCGACCTATGCGCTGTTCACCGAGGGCGTGCAGAAGTTTGAGGACGCCTACAACAAGGGTCTGTTCACCGCGGTGCTCAGCACCAACTTGACGTATTGCCCGGCGGAGCTGCTCCAAAAGAAGTGGTTCATCCAAGCGGATATGTCCAAGTTCGTCGCGTACATCATCTCGGCGTGCGACCAAAACAAGTCCTTGAGCGAGCTGCTCGATCCGCACGACAAGATACACGAACTCATTGAGAAATTCAACTCGACCAAGCCGGAGCAATTGTCTTTCGACGTCGAGGAATAATAAAGAGGCAAAGAGGAAACATTATGAAGATCACATGGCTGGGGCATTCGGCATTCCGTCTTGAAGAATCGACGGGGACAGCGGTTGTCGCAGATCCGTACAGCGAGAGTCTTGTCGGCTACCGAATGCAAAAGGTAGCCGCAGACGCCGTGACGGTGAGTCATCACCATCGCGATCATGACGATTTGAGTCGCGTCGAGGGCGATCCCGAGGTGTTCGACACAGTCGGTTTTTGGGAGCTCAAAGGCGTGGACGTGACGTCGATGCATTGCTGGCACGACGACGCGCAGGGCGCCAAGCGCGGGCCCAATCTCATTTTTAAATACAGGATGGACGGGGTGGATCTGTGCCATCTCGGCGACATCGGTGAGGAGTGCGACGCACGCACGGGCGACTTGATCGGCACGGTCAACGTATTGATGATCCCCGTGGGCGGCAACTACACGATAGACGCAGTCCAAGCCAAAGAATATGTGGACTTTTTGATGCCGGACATCGTGATTCCGATGCATTTCAGGACTCCTTCGTGCGAGGTCGACATAGCCAAGGTCGACGAATTTTTGGATCTGTTCGACGAAGAACAGCTCGTCTACATCGACGGGGACACGCTGGAAGTGGACAGAGAATATTTTGACGGTGACAGCACCAAGGTAATAGTTTTTTCGGACAAGAATTTTTGATTTTCGGTTTGTCGTTTGCGCAAATCTCCGAAAAAGCCGCTTGATCCGCGTCATATCGCGCCGCTGCGTCGCTATAATAGAGACGTCGGTATGATCTTGCAGAACTTTGAGGGGCATTTTTTGCCCAAAGGAGAATAAATGGAGATAAATTTTTACAACAAGGAGGAGCTGGAAAATCTCTCGATCTTCGAGTTGAGGGACGCAGCGCGAGCCGTCGGAGTCCAAGCCCCGACCACCAAGAAGAAGGAAGAGCTGATCGAAGAATATTTGAAGATCGCGGACGGCGGAGAAGCTCAGCCTTCGCGTCGCAGAGGCAGACCCAGAGGCAGCAAGACCATTGGCAGAGGTCCGCTCAAAGTGGCTGCTCCCAACACCTGGCCTGCGTCGTCCGAAGTCGACAAGAAGATCCTCGAGAGCGCGACGTTCTTTGACGATCGCGGCACGCCTTGCAAGCCTCCCGAGATCGATCCCGAGAGCGTGGAGCGCAAGTGGGGAGTGTTGGACGTGCACAGCGACGGCTATGGTTTTTTGCGCGCGGAGAATTGCGAATACGGCTCCAAGGACTGCTATGTGCCCGCCAAGATGATCAGGTCGATAGGCCTGCGCGTCGGAGACAAAGTCATCGGACTTGCGCGCAGGAACAACGACAACAAGCCGCCCGCATTGATCGCGATCATCACGGTCAACGACGGCGCTCCTTATCGACTCAAAGAGAGGCCCCACTTTGACGATCTTGTGCCGGTCTATCCCGACGAGAGGCTGAAACTCGAGAACGACAAGGGCAACAACGACTTTGCGATCAGATGCATCGATCTCGTCGCCCCGATAGGCAAGGGACAGCGCGCGATGATCGTGTCGCCGCCCAAGGCAGGCAAGACGACTTTGCTCAAAAAGATCGCAAACTGCATTTCCTCCAACTATCCTCATGTAATGCTGTTCGTGCTCCTCGTCGACGAGCGTCCCGAAGAAGTCACCGACATGCAGCGCAGCATCAACGGCGAGGTCATCTATTCCACATTCGACGAGATGCCCGAGCACCACTGCAAGTCTGCGGAATTGCTGATCGAGAGGGCAAAGCGCTGTGTGGAGCTCAAGAGGGACGTCGTGATCATCATGGATTCGCTGACAAGACTTGCAAGAGCGTACAATTTGACCATTCCTCCGACGGGCAGGACGCTGTCGGGAGGCATCGATCCGGGCGCGCTGTACAGCCCCAAGCGCTTTTTCGGCAGTGCGCGCAACATAGAGAAAGGCGGGTCGCTGACGATCATAGCGACGGCATTGATAGACACCGGCAGCCGCATGGACGACGTCATTTACGAAGAATTCAAGGGCACAGGCAACATGGAGATACATCTCGACCGCAAGCTGTCCGAGCGCAGGATATTCCCCGCGATCGATCTCAACAAGTCGAGCACGCGCAGAGAAGATCTGTTGCTCACGCCCAAGGAGCTGCAAGGCGTCTACGGCATGCGTCGCATGATGACGGGCGACAGCGCAGACGCAACGGAACAGCTGCTCACGATGATGATGCGCACTCGCAGCAACGACGAGTTCGTCGACAACATATTGATGAATATGCGCGTGATCGAGAAGGGCGGATTCCAATATACCAACACGAGCGGCAGATAAAGAGTTGCGCCTTTGCGGCGCAGGTGATATAATAAGAACAAGCCGCGCGAGAGCGCGGTCATGCGAGTGTAGTTTAATGGCAAAACTCGAGCTTCCCAAGCTTGCGTCGTGGGTTCGATTCCCATCACTCGCTCCAAAACGCGACGTCCCGAGGCGCCGCGTTTTTTCTGTCCGCAAGCGCTTGCCTCGCAAACAGATGCTTTTTGCGTACCGCTTTGACGGCAAGGCCTCCGACGACGTCGGCGGCAAGCGCATTTGAGCTCGATCGGCGGAGCATCGCCTTTTGGAAAACATCCCCGATTGTCCCAAACTGCGGGGACGGACGCGAGCTGCCTGTTCCTTCGAAAAGAAACGGAGCGACAAGCTGTCGCTCCGAGTCTTTGCGCACGCTTAGGAGAGAGCAAAATATGAAAAAATGCTATTGAAACGCGCGCGAAAATGTATTATAATAGAGAGGTGGAGAAACCACAATCGCCTGCACAGGGGGAAGACAGATGACAAGGACAGACATAGAGTTCGGCTCCAATCTCAAGCGTTTCCGCAAGATGAAGCGCATGACCCAAAGAGACTTTGCCGAGAGTGTGGGCGTTGCCCAGCGCACGCTGTCGCACTATGAGCGCGGCGAGTGCCAGCCGACGCTCGAATGCCTTTGCAAAATGGCGGATACGCTCCAAGTCTCCGTCGACGCGCTCTTGGGGCGCGAGGACTCCGATCATTGGGCGCGATAGCCTTTGCGAATGCTCTCGACGCTGTCTTCGAGATAGCACCCGAGCGCATAGAGCCCGCCGACGAGATCCTTGTCGATGATCCCGGGATAGGTGTCGTTGAGCGCCATCAGATCGCGCACGATCTGCATCTGTCTCTTGGCGATCCCTGCGGCGAACAGCCTGTCCGCAAGGTTTATAGGTCTTTGTTCCGCGAGTCTGCTCGCACATTGTCCGTAATTGGTCATTGCCTTTTCCTCCGTGATTACGGTTACAGTATGCGGCACAAAATATGACAACATATTTCAGCTTTTGAAAATTTGCGAAAATTTTTCGCTTAGGGGTGAAAAAATGAAGTATTCTCAATTGATCTCTCAAATGACCTTGGAGGAGAAAGCAGGACTTTGCTCCGGCAAGGATATGTGGCGCACCAAGCCGATAGAGCGTCTCAACGTGCCTTCGGTGATGGTCGCCGACGGACCCAACGGCTTGCGCGCTCAGCACGGCAAGGACACTCGCGTCAATGTGTCCGAGAAGGCTACTTGTTTCCCGACGTCGGCTACCGTGGCTTGCTCGTGGGACAGATCGCTTGCCGCCGAGATAGGCGAAGCGATAGGGCAGGAGGCGCTGAAACAGGATGTCCAGACCGTGCTCGGCCCGGGGGTCAACATCAAGCGTTCGCCGCTCTGCGGCCGCAATTTTGAATACTATTCCGAAGATCCCGTGCTCGCAGGCGAGATGGGCGCGGCGTTCATTCGCGGAGTGCAAAGCACTGGCGTGGGCGCATGCGTAAAGCACTTTGCCGCCAACAACCAAGAGACCAATCGCAATTCCGTCAACGCCGTTGTCGACGACAGGGCGTTGCGCGAGATCTATCTCAAAGCGTTCGAGATCGCCGTAAAAAAGGGCAAGCCCGCTATGGTCATGGCGTCCTACAACCGCGTCAACGGCGTATTCGCAACTCAGAACAAATGGCTGCTCACCGACGTGCTCCGCAAAGAGTGGGGCTTTGACGGCATCGTGGTCAGCGATTGGAACGCCGTCTACGATCGCGTCGCGTCGTTGCAGGCAGGGCTTGATCTCGAGATGCCTTCGACGGGCGGCATGGGCGATCGCGCGATCGTCGAGGCGGTCAAGTCGGGCAAGATCTCCGAGGAGCTGCTCGATCAGACCGTTGACAGGCTGTTGACCTACATCTTCGAGATGGACGGCAGGCGCGTCAAGGGCGCCCAAGTCGACCGCAAGGCGCAAAACGAGCTGTCCGAACGCGCGGCGGCGGAGAGCGCCGTACTGCTCAAAAATTACAAGAACGCGCTGCCGTTGAAGAAGAAGGACAAGTTGCTCGTCGTCGGCGAATTTGCGCAAAAACCGCGTTTCCAAGGCGCAGGCTCCTCGTTCATCAATCCGCCCGAGACCAAGTCGCTCTGCGATGCGTTGACCGATAGCGGCGTCGCATTTGCATATGAGCGCGGCTATGATCTGCGCCGCGACAAGGACAGCGCCAAGTTGACCCAAAAAGCCGTCGCAGCCGCTGCGAACTATGACAAGATCGTCGTCATGGCAGGCTTGCCGTCCGAATACGAGGCGGAGGGCTTCGACCGCAAGAACATAGATCTTCCTGCGTCGCACAACGCCTTGATAGAGAGTCTCGCCGCGACAGGCAAGGACGTGATCGTCGTGCTCAGCGCGGGCGCGCCCGTCGCTATGCCGTGGATAGACAAAGTCTGCGCCGTCTTGATGGCGTACCTCGGAGGGCAGAGCAGCGGCGCCGCAGTCGCAGATATAATTTTGGGCAAGCGCAATCCTTGCGGCAAGCTCGCCGAGACATTTCCCGTCGCGCTTGACAATCTTCCGTCATCGCTCAACTTCCCGGGCGGCAGACACGACGTTCTCTACAAAGAGGGGATGTACGTCGGCTATCGCTACACCGAGAAGGTGGACGCTCCCGTGCTGTTCCCGTTCGGCTTCGGGCTGTCCTACACCGAATTCGCCTACGGCGCTCTCGACGTGAGCGGCGACATAAACAAGGACGGCAAGCTCACGCTCGCCTTCGATGTCTCCAACATCGGCAATATGGACGGCAAAGAGATCGTCGAGGTGTACATCAAGCACCTTTCCGAGCGTTCCGGCGCGCCCAATATCCGCCTTGCAGCGTTCGAAAAAGTCGAAATTCAAGCAAATTCTTCAAAAAAGGTCGAAATTGCTCTTGACAAAGACGACTTTTTGATATATGATATAAAAAAAGGATGGTTGAATGCAGAGGGTGACTATTCTATCATCGTCGCGTCCAATATCCGTGAACCCAAACAACAATTCTCCGTGCATCTGACAGGCAGTCCCTATCTCCAATCGGACTCGATGGGCTGGTACTCCCACCCTGACAGCAAGACTCCGATCAGCGACGACGACTTCCGCAAGATCTACGGATCCGAGCCCGCGATCACGCAACGCATTCCGTCCAAGGGCAGCTTCACCGTCGACGATTCCATCGCCGATATGGCTGACACCAGCGGCTTTGCGCGATTCCTGCAAAGAGCAGTCAAGTTCTTCATGCAAGTAGGCATGGGCACTCGCGCCGATGACCCCAACTTCATGATGTCCTACGAGATGTTCCGCACATCTCCGATCGTAGCTCTTTCGACAATGTCGCGCGGCGCCTTCTCCCTCAAAAGGGCGCAAGGCCTCGTCGATATCTGCAACGGGCAGGTGCTCAAAGGTCTCAAAGCTTTACTCATGGCTATTTAATAGCCTACCCCCTTCTACAAAGAGAGCAGCGCAAGCTGCTCTTTTTGTTTGCCTTTTTGGCGAAGTATACGCCGAATCCGGAAGTAGATCATCCTCTCGTCTGCGCAACTCTGTCAAGCTTCTATGACGCACTTTTTCAAATACATATCGAAAAAACCGATCGCCTGCGCCATAATTGTTTGCAACGCTGTTTCTCAAATCGCGTCAAGTATCTATGCTGTGCTTTTCGCAAAACGCGGCTCGAACGTGTCAAGTATCTATGCCGCGCTTTTTGCAAAACGCGGCTCGAACGTGTCAAGCATCTATGCCGTGCTTTTCGCAAAACGCGGCTCGAACGTGTCAAGTATCTATGACATACTTTTTGCAAAGCGAGGTTCGAACGTGTCAAGCATCTATGCCGCGCTTTTTGCAAAACGCGGCTCGAACGTGTCACATCTATGCCGTGCTTTTTGCAAAACGCGGCTAGAACGTGTCAAGTATCCATGACATACTTTTTGCACAACGAGCGTACGTCGACCGGCTGTGACGCATTTTCACGATCGAAATTTAGGCTATTTGGTCAAAGTTTTTAGCGGCAAATTCCATTTCAAGAGCAGCGACATTGAGTTGATCGTCGCTTCAAAATTCGCGTTGGCGCAAAAAAAGTTTGACATCATTGCAAAAATAACATATACTATAAATACAAATGAATATCGGCTCGAGAGAGCAAAAGCGTATTCGTCAAGAGTAACTCGCGCGGAGCGGACAGAGAACGGGGTCGGCGGCTGAGAGCCCCCAACGCAAAAGCGGAGCGAAGTGCGGACGGACAGCTCTGCGGAGGAAATGCCGCGGCGGTTAGCCCCGTTATCGGCGGCAGAGTGGCGGACGATCGTCCGCAATCAAAGTGGGACCGCGCTGAGGCGTCTTTGAAAGGGCGCCGTTTTTTATGCCCGAAACGGCGCGTTTGAGATCGGGCACGGAGTAAAAATGGGAAAGATAGGCAAAGATCTGGACGCCGCGATGAAGAACGATCCTGCGGCTGTCAGCAAGTGGGAAGTCTTTTGGACCTACGGCGGATTCAAGGCGCTCTATCGCCATCGCTTTGCGCATTGGTTCTACACCCACGGCTGCAAGGGGCTTGCGCAATGGATCTCGGCTCGCACTCGCCGCAAGACGGGCGTTGACATCCATCCTGCCGCGGACATCGCGGGCGGAGTCTTCATCGATCACGGCGTGGGAGTCGTGATAGGCGAGACGACGCGGATAGGCACCAACGTCGTCATTTACCAAGGCGTCACGTTGGGCGGCACGGGCAAGCAGACAGGCAAGCGCCACCCGACGATCGAAGACAACGTGATGATCAGCGCGGGCGCAAAGGTGCTAGGCGCGATCACGGTCGGGCACGACAGCAAGATAGGCGCAGGCAGCGTGGTGCTCAAAGACGTTCCGCCGCACAGCACGGTAGTCGGCGTGCCGGGCAGAGTGGTCAAGCTGCAAGGCGAGAGAGTCGAGGACCTCAACCAACAGCGCCTGCCCGATCCCGTGCGCGAAGAGATAGAGAAGCTGCGCGCAAGGATAGAGGAGCTCGAACGCGTCGTGGGCAAGCCCGAGCCCGATGACGAAAAGGATCAATGATCGACACGGGCACCAAAAAAGACAACTCAAAGAGGATATAAAAATGCTTAGGATCTACAACACGATGGACAGGAAGAAAGAGGACTTTGTGCCCCTTTCGGACAAGAAGGTCACGATGTACAGCTGCGGTCCCACGGTGTACAACTATGCGCACATCGGCAACCTCAGGACTTACATCTTCATGGACATATTCCGCCGCACATTGAAGTATGACGGCTACAAGCTCAAAGGCGTGATGAACATCACGGATGTCGGGCACTTGATGTCGGACGGCGACGAGGGCGAGGACAAGATGGAGAAGGCTTCGCGCGAGCAAAAGAAGTCGCCTTACGAGATCGCGGAATACTACACCAAGATCTTTTTCGACGACCTTGCCA
>CALWKR010000013.1 GCA_944381315.1 uncultured Christensenellaceae bacterium | reverse complement strand
GGTAGCCGTATCGGAAGGTGCGGCTGGATCACCTCCTTTTTATGGAGTAGCACAGCTACGGAAAAGAGCTGCAAAGCAGCTCGACTCGAAGGCGAAAGCCCGTGAGGATAAATACCCGTTGCCTTTTTGTTTTCTTTCTTCCTTTTCGTTTTTCAAGAGAGCGCTTGCTCTCTGTTTTTTTGCAAAAAATCGCCCCGACGTCATTGTCGGGGCTTTGTCATATCTTTGTCATTCCGCCGCTTGCTCTGTTGGCTCTTTCGCGGCTTTCTTTTCCTTTTGCGGTTTCACCTTGTGCTTTGCCGCGATCTTTGCCGCTTTGATCGAGTCGGCATATACGGTCGCGTGCAGCTTGTTTGCTTCTTTGATCGCCTTTTTGCCATTGGGCATCACGGACAGAGCGACGAGTCCCGCCTTGGAGACCTCGGTTTTGAGCGAGCCGAACTTCTTGATCTTGATCTCGGGACCGACCGTGAGCGTTGAAGATTCTTCGATTTGGCTTGGAGCTTGAGCGCTTGCCGTTTCTGCCGTCGGCTCATTCTGCCGAGCAACAGGCTGAGCCGCAACGGGCTGTGCCGCCGTCTGTGCGTCGGGCTGAACGGTATTGGCTACGGGTGCGCCGCACGCCGCGCAGAAGGCAGCGCCTTCGACCAATTCTTTTCCGCATTTATTGCAATACATATTCTCCTCCTGATCGCGGCGTCACGATGGCATGACGTCCGCAAGTTTGAATTTCACTTGCATTATGTATGGTTCGCTGACTCCCGGTCGGAACTTGCCGTACGACGCGAGGACGAATGTGCCGTCTTTGCACACCGTGCCGCTGTATCCGCAGTCGCTCGCTCCGTCGTTGGTCTTGCCGAGGACGAGCATTGCGTCGCCGAGCGCCGACGACTTGTCCTTGTTTGCGTCGAGAGCGTAGTCGACAAGATCGGACGGCTCGCCGACCCAAGCGACCCAATAGCCGCCCAGTCCGTTCTGCGCAGAGAGCGCATGCGGCTTGATCGACGGCAGATAGAGCCTGAACGAAACGATCATCTTGCCCGAGACGGCGTCGTATTCCGCCTTGTGTCTGTCGCCTGTCAGCGAATAGGGCAGCTCTTTGAGTTTGCTCCACGTCTTGCCTTCGTCCGACGAGACGCTGATCATCGAGTTGCAGGTACGCGAGTTGGATCTGCCGAGCAAGATCAAGTCGTCGTCGCTCGTGCGGAAGATCTCGAGCTCGCAGAGATTGCTCGCGAGTTCCGTCTCGCGCTGATCGTACAAAAATTTGCGGGGAGCGCTCCATATCGGCGTTCCGTTTTCGTCAAACGAGAGGATAGAGGTATAGTTGAAGAAGTCGTAGTCGTGGAAAGTCCCCATCCACTTGTCCAGATAGTTGCCGTTTTCGTCTTTGAGCCGCGTCAGCGACGACATCGCGACGATCACGTCATAGGGCAGCACGCTGCCGTCTGTATCGAAGTTGGGCAGCGACGCGTCGTCGACGCCGATATATGATGCGTCTCCCTGTTTGGGCATCGAGCTTGCCCACTCTGCGCCATAGGCGTTGGTGAATTCGCTCCAAGTCTTGCCGCCGTCCGAAGAGAGCGAGAAGTTGAAGCCGTCGGCATAATATTCGTCGTCGTCGTTCCAGCTCGGGCAGCCCGAGACGAGCAGCAGTTTTTGGGAGCCGTCGTTGAAGTCGAGGGCATAGAGCGTGGGAGTCTCTTGCGAATCGGCGAAGCTGCGCGGCAGATCGCTGCGGCGCGCGCTCCATGTTTCGCCCAAGTCGTCGCTCTCTTTGATCAAGATCTCGCCCTTGCCGTGTCCTGCGGGATAGGCGGCGATCAGCTTGCCTTCTTGCGTCAGCACGAGGTCGGGGTGTCCGAGATAGTCATCCGTCTTGTCGACCACCGAGGTGCGCGATTCGTCGATCTCGATGACGGGAATGCCGATCAAGTCGAGAGCGTCCTTGCGCGTGGCGAGCCATACGGAGAGCAAAGTCAGTCCTGTGATGACGATCAGGATGGCGACGCCGACGACGGCGATCAAGATCTTTTTGCGCGGGCGACGCGAAGTCTGCGCGGTGTTGCCTGTATGCATAATTAAATTATACATTATACTGAGGCGATTTGCAACGGAAAAATGCGCGGATGTCGCGCTATTGCAAAGCGAAAAGTCGGTAATACTTGACTAATCGGTGTCATAGGGCTAAAATAATACTATAATTGTTCCACGGAGGAAGTATGAAAAGCGACATCGAGATCGCCCATGAGGCGAAACTTGCGCCGATCGTCAAAGTAGCCGCAAAACTCGGCATAGACGATCCCGAGCTTTACGGCAATTTCAAGGCAAAGATCGCGCCCGTGTCGTCGGACAAGCAGGGCAAGCTCATCCTTGTCACCGCGATCAATCCGACCGCGCTCGGAGAGGGCAAGACGACGACTTCGATCGGACTTGCGGACGGCATGGCGAAGCTCGGCAAAAAAGTTTGCCTCGCGCTCAGAGAGCCGTCGCTGGGCCCCGTGTTCGGCATCAAGGGCGGCGCGACCGGCGGAGGCCATGCGCAGATCGTCCCGATGGAAGACATCAATCTGCACTTCACGGGCGACTTGCACGCGATCACTTGCGCCAACAACTTGATCGCCGCGATACTCGACAATCACATACAGCACGGCAACGAGCTGCACATCGATCCGACCAAGGTAGTCTGGAAGAGGTGCATGGACATGAACGACCGCTCGCTGCGCAACATCGTCTGCGGGCTCGGCGGCAGTTCGGACGGAGTGCCGCGCCAGGACGGCTTCAACATCACGGCGGCGTCCGAGATCATGGCGATCTTGTGCCTTGCGTCCGATATGGCGGATCTCAAAAAGAGGCTCGGCGACATCGTCGTCGCGTACGACCGCAAGGACGACCCCGTCACCTGCGCGCAGCTCGGCTGCGTGGACGCGGCGGCGATCGTGCTCAAAGACGCGCTGCGCCCCAACTTGGTGCAGACGCTCGAAGGCACGCCGGCGCTCGTGCACGGCGGACCGTTCGCCAACATCGCGCACGGTTGCAACAGCGTGATCGCGACTCGCACAGCTCTCGCGCTTGCCGACTATGTCGTCACCGAGGCAGGCTTCGGTGCCGATCTCGGAGCGGAGAAGTTCCTCGACATAAAGTGCCGCGTCGCAGGGATAGAGCCGCAGGCAGTGGTGCTCGTCGCCACGGCGCGCGCTCTCAAATACAACGGCGGAGCGTCCAAGGCGGACGCGTCCAAGCCCAACGTCGACGCGCTTCGCGCAGGGCTTTGCAATTTGATAGGACACATCGACAACTTGCGCGGCGTCTATCACGCCAACGTCGTCGTCGCGATCAACAAGTTCGTCACCGATACCGACGACGAGATCGCCGTCATCGAGGAGGCTTGCCGCAACGCAGGCGCCGACTTTGCGCTCTGCGAGTGCTGGGAGAAGGGCGGTGCAGGCGCCGTCGATCTCGCGCAAAAAGTCATCGCCGCCACAGAGAAAGGCGGCAAGCTGACATATGCCTACGACATGGATGACGACATCAAGGACAAGATCTTCAAGGTCGCGACCAAGGTGTACGGCGCTGCGAGCGTGGAATTTTCTGCCAAGGCGGAGAAGAGCATTGCGCGTATCGAGCACATCGGCAAGGGCAAATTGCCGATATGTATTGCGAAAACTCAATATTCGTTCTCGGACGACGCGACCAAGCTGGGCAGACCTACGGGCTTTGTCCTTCACGTCAAAGACGTCGAGATACGCGGCGGCGCAGGCTTTGCCGTCGCCGTATGCGGCAACATAATGTTGATGCCGGGGCTGGGCAGACGGCCCAACGCGCTCGACATGACGATCGACGCAAACACGCAAGAGATAAAAGGTTTGTTTTGAGGAGGAGCGCATGGAAAGAGGTGCGACCAACTTTATTGAAGAGATAATCGAAAAAGACATCGACGCGGGATGCAAAAAGATCATCACGCGGTTTCCTCCCGAGCCCAACGGCTATCTGCACATAGGGCACGCCAAGAGCCTGTGCATAAATTTCGGGATGAAGAGCAAGTACGACGGCGAGTGCAATCTGCGCTATGACGACACCAATCCCTGCAAAGAAGACAAGGAGTATGTCGAATCCATCAAGCGCGACATCGCATGGCTTGGCTTTGAATGGGATCGCGAGCTGTATGCGTCCGACTATTTCGACAGAATGTACGAGTGTGCGGTCGGGCTCATCCGCAAGGGGCTCGCGTATGTCTGCGATTACTCGGCGGAGCAGATCCGCGAGACGCGCGGCACGCTGACGACTCCGGGGCAGAACAGCCCGTGGCGCGATCGTTCTGCGGAAGAAAATCTCAAGCTCTTTGACGAGATGAGACGGGGAGTCTATGCGGACGGCGAGAAGGTGCTGCGCGCCAAGATAGATATGGCAAGCCCCAATATGAACATGCGCGATCCTGTCCTCTACCGCATTTTGCACGAAAAACACCACCGCACCGGCGACAAGTGGGTGATCTATCCGATGTACGACTTCGCGCATCCGCTCGAAGACGCGTTCGAGGGAGTGACGCACTCCATCTGTACGCTGGAATTCGAGGATCATCGCCCTCTGTACGATTGGGTCAAGCACAATTGCGGCTTTGGAGAGTACCCCAAGCAGATCGAGTTCGCAAGACTCGGCATGACGCGCACGATCATGTCCAAGAGATATCTCAAAAAGCTTGTCGACGAAGGCAAGGTCAGCGGCTGGTCCGATCCGCGCATGCCCACGCTCAGCGGCATGAGAGAGAGGGGTTATCCTCCCGAGGCTATCCGCAACTTCTGCGCCGCCGTCGGCGTGACCAAGGCCAATAGCGAAGTCGACGTCGCCTATCTCGAACACTTTGTCCGCGATCTGCTCAACAACACCGCCGACAGAGTCATGGTCGTCAAGGATCCGATCGAGATGATCATCGAGGACTTGGACGGCGACGAGGACTGCGAGATCGAGAACAATCCCAACGCCGATACGCCTGCTTTCCGCACGGTCAAGCTCGGCAAGCGCATCTACATCGACAGATCCGACTTTGCGCCCGTTCCTCCTCCCAAGTACAAGAGGCTCGTCCCGGGCGGCACCGTCAGGCTCAAAGGCTCATACATCGTGCAATATGTGTCGCACGAGTGCGACGCCGACGGCAACGTCGTCCGCGTCGTATGCAGCAGGATCCCGGACAGCAAGAGCGGCGGCGTCAATGCGGGGCTCAAAGTCAAGGGCGTCATCCAGTGGGTCAATGCGGACGACTGCGTCGACGTCGTGCTGCACGAATACGACTATCTTTTGCTCGACGGCGACGGCGATTTCAGCGACAGACTGACTCCCGACAGCCACAAGATCTACCCCGACGCAAAGGGCGAGGCATGCCTTGCCGACGCCAAGCCGTACGACAGATTCCAATTCATGCGCATGGGCTACTTCAGCGCAGTCGGCGGCTACGGCGAGGGCAAGCGCGAGTTCAACATGATCACGGGGCTCAAAGACAGCTATGCCAAATAAGCTCTTCAAGCCCAAGGGGATAAAGGAGAGATCCGTTACGTCCATCTCGCGGTGGAACGAGGCTCACGGCACTCGCTATCTTCTCTTCGACATGCGCGACATCTCGGGATACAAGAGCAGGGGCGGCTACGACAAGTCGGGCGAGCTCGTCTATCTCAAAGAATACTTTTCGATCATGTTCGGCAATCACGAGCTCGAAGAGTATGTGTTCGTGAAGAAGGGCGTCTTCGACAAGTCGATAATGAAAGGCGCCAAGTGCGTCAAAGTCGGCGACGACGTCTTGGAGTATACCTACAAGAAGGGCGCCTTCTCGCGCAGGTACTACAACGCCTATTTCGAGTACGAAGGCGTGGACTATTATCTGTACGTCAAGACTTGCAACGACGTCAAGTTCTCGCAGCTGATGCAAGAATTCTTTGCCGAAAAACTCACTTGATTTTTTGGCGTCTGTGTCGATAAAACAAAAATATCGCTCCCGACTCGCAGAGTTTCGGGAGCACAAAATCGAAACAAAAAGCGCGGCGATCTCGCCGCGCTTTTGCGTCGCTGTCAGTCTTTGTAGATACATCTCCCTTTGCTGTCGATCGCGACGATCGCAGGGAAGTCCTTGACCGTGATGCGCCTGACAGCTTCGGTGCCGAGGTCGTGATAGTACAGCTCCTCAACGGCTGTGACCGTGTCGCTGTAAAGCGCGCCGGCACCGCCGATCGCGGCGAAGTAGACGCCGCCGTTGCGGGCGATCGCGTCGATGCACTCGGGACTGCGTTTGCCCTTGCCTACCTGCGCGACGAGCCCGTGGTCGAACATATACGGAGTGTATTTGTCCATGCGCCCTGACGTAGTAGGGCCGCAGCTGCCCAGCACTTGATCGCCTACGGCGGGGCAGGGCCCCATGAAGTAGATCGTCTCGCCTACATAATCGAAGTCGGGCTTGCCGTTTTGGATGCTTTGGAAGAGCCGCTTGTGTCCTGCGTCGCGGAAGACGAGCATTTGGCCCGAGAGGAGCACGCCGTCGCCGGCGTTCAGCTTTGCGATCGCCGCCTTGTCGAGCGGCAGCGTCAATCTGATCTCATTCATATCTCACTCCCTCCTTGCCGATCACGATCACTTTCGCGCGGCTGCAATGGCAGAGTATGTTGACGGCGACGGGCAGCGACGAGATGTGAGTCGGATATTTGCGGACAAATACGCCGAGAGCGGTCGTGCCGCCGCCGAAACCTTGCGCTCCCACGCCGAGGCTGTTTATGCGTTCGGTCAACTCGCGTTCGAGATCGTCGAGGACGGGATCGGGATTGTGCGAGCCGATCTTGCGGAAGAGCGCCTGTTTGGACATCTTCGCGCACAGCTCGAAAGTGCCGCCCAGTCCCACTCCGACGATGACGGGAGGGCAGGGATTGGAGGCGGCGTTTTTGACCGTCGCGACGATCAGATCTTTTGCCGTTTCCAGCCCTTGCGCGGGATTGAGCATATAGATCGCCGACATGTTCTCGCTGCCGAAGCCCTTGAGCATGACCGAGATCTTGACCTCGTCGCCGTCGACGATATCGGTATGGAGCACGGCGGGGGCGTTGGTGCCTGTATTGACGCGCGTTACCGGATCGAGCACGGACTTGCGCAGATCGGCATAGCCGTCGCGGACAGCGTCGTCGACGGCGTCTTGCAGCAGCTTGCCCGTGAGGCGCACGTCCTTGCCCAGCTCGACAAAGACGACGCACATGCCCGTATCCTGGCAGACGGGATAGCCCTTTTTGGCGGCGATATCGGCGTTCTCGCACATTTTTTCGAGCGCGAATCTTGCGGCAGGGACCGTCTCGCGATCTCTCGCATTTTGCAATGCGGCGAGGCAAGTCGGCTCGATGTTGCGGCTTATCTCTTTGATGGCGCCGCACACTTGCGCAGCTATCTGCGAAGTATCGATCTCAAACATAAGCTTCTCCTTTATGCGTTTATTTTAGCACAAAGCAGCTTTACTTACAACTGAAAATATGCTACAATGATACGCGGCAAAAGGCACAACGATGAAGGATACCGAGATCTGCACTCTGGCGAGCGGCAGCAAGGGCAACTGCACCTATCTGCGCTATGGAGACACCTCGATCTTGATAGATCAAGGGCTTTCGCTCAGAGAACTCAAAGTGAGGGCAAACTATTGCGGCATAGACTTGTCGCGTATAGACGCGCTGTTCGTCACGCACGAGCACAGCGACCACATCAAGGGTGTGGGCGCGTTCGCGCGAGCGTACGGCGTGCCCGTGCACATCCCCTCCGCTTGCCTGTCGTACATCTGCAAGGAGGACGGCGACGAGAGATATTATATTCCCAACGAGCAGGACGCGTCCGTCGTCGTCAAGGATCTGAAAGTGACGCCTTTCCGCGTGCCGCACGACGCGCACTACACGGTCGGATACAGGATCTCGGACGGCAAAAACGACGTCGCGATCGCGACCGATCTCGGATATGTCGGCGACGGCACTCTCGCCAAGTTGAGCGGCTGCAAAGCCGTCGTGCTCGAGAGCAATCACGACTCGTTGATGCTCGCGAAGGGCAGATATCCGCAGCGGCTCAAAGCGCGCATTGCGGGCAAGAACGGGCATCTCAGCAATGATGCGGCAGGCGAAGTCGCCGCCGCGCTCGCGCAGACGGGCACCCAAAAGTTGCTGCTCGCCCATCTCAGCGAAGAAAACAACACCCCCGAAGTCGCGTTCGAATCGGGGCGCGCCGCGCTCGGCCGCCACGGGATAAAAGAGGGGGACGACGTCTTGCTGTACATTGCCGGACAGTACAAGCCGTCGGGGAGGATCAAGCTATGACGACGCAAGAATTCGACGGCAAGAAGCTGCTCACATTGTCGACGTCCGACGGCTCGGCGATGTTTTTGGGCAGCTATGTTCTCAAACTTTTGCTGCAAGTCGTCGTTGTCGTCGTGCTGGCGGTCACCGACGTCAGCGAGGAGTTTTCTACGACGATCGCCTACACCTGCATCATCACGACCTGCAACGAGCTCGCATTCTTTTTGACGCCGCTCGCCTACGGCAAGATCAAGTCGCACGACACCATCCGCGGCATGGGCTTTGAGGGCAAGTTTTCGCTTTGGGCGACGCTGCTCGTACCCGTGCTCGCAGGCGCGCTCATATGTCTCGGCGCGCCGCTCGCCAACGGCTTCATTTGGATAGTCACCAAGATAGGCTACGACACATCGGCAGTTATTTCCATCTCTCCGACCACCGCCGGAGAGCTGATAGCGACGCTGATCATAGTTGCGCTGTTGCCTGCCGTCGCCGAAGAGTATTTGTTCCGTGGCTGCATAGCGCGCGCTTTTGCGCAAAAGGGCTACGTCTTCGCCGTCTTTGCGTCGGCGGCGCTGTTCGCGCTCATGCACGGCAGCCCTCTCCAACTCGTCCACCAGTTCTTGATAGGAGTCGTTACGGCGATATTGTTTTTTACGACTCGCAGTCTTTGGCCGTCGATAATACTACACTTCGTCAACAACGCGGCGGCGCTGTTCGTGTCCTACTTCCAAGCCAACGGTTCGCCCGTGCTCGCGACGGAGTTTTGGCAATACGCCGTGATGTGCGTCGTCGGAGCGATAGCTTCGGCGGGACTGCTCGTCGCGATCATCGCGATATGTCGCAAGCGCGCTATGCGCGTCGATCCCGACAGCGGAGCCGACCGCGCGCGCAATATGGAAGACACATTGCGCTCGCTCTATCTCTCTCCCGAGAAGAGGGGAGCCAAACAGCGAGAGCTCGAAGCTCTCGACGCCGAGCTCGCCGCGGCAAAGACGGAGCAGATGAAGGAAGTCATCATGGAGGATAGGCGCGAAACGGCGCGCAAGCAAAAGCTGCGCGAGAGGCGTTCGCTGATCTATGCGTTCTTGTTCGTCGCGGTGATCTGGATCTTGTCGTTCGTCCTCAACATAGCGGGGGTGCAATGATCTCCGTCCGCATCGTCTGCATAGGCAAGCTGAAAGAGGAATATTGGCGCGCCGCGAGCGCGGAATACGCCAAGCGCCTTGGCAGATTCTGCAAGTTTTCGATCAAGGAGCTGCCCGAGAAGCGCTCCGAGTGCAAGAGCGAAGCCGAGATCGACGCCGTGCGCCGCGCCGAAGGGAAGAGCATAGTCGACGCGCTCGACGGCTACACGATCGCGCTCGACGGCAGGGGCAGAGAATATACGAGCGAGCAGCTCGCCGACAAGCTGGACAAGCTCTCACGCACGACGTCGCGCATCGATATAGCGATAGGCGGCTCATGGGGACTGTCCGACCAAGTCAGAGAGAGGGCGGACGAGATCGTGTCGCTGGGCAAGATCACCTATCCGCACCAGCTCGCGCGCATAGTCGCGCAGGAGCAGCTCTACCGAGCATTTACTATCAACAACAACGTCGCCTATCACAAATAGCCGACACGTTTCGACTTTTCGGGGCATACTATGGGGTATGTACTCGTTTGAAGACCTGACCGCCGACCTCGACGAGCTGGCGGCAAAAGGAGCAAAAAAGTTCGTCGTCGGCAGGAGCGTGTTCGGCAGAGAGCTGTGGGGGATATTCAAGGGCGGCACCGACGGTCCTCAGCTTCTCATCCAAGGCGCGATGCATGCGCGCGAATGGGCGACAGCCAAGCTGTGCGTGCGGCTGTTCGATCTGTACGACGGCGAGGCAGGGCTGTGGTGCGTCCCGATGACCGATCCCGACGGCGCGATGCTCGCTCAATTCGGCGTTTCGAGCGCGCCGCCCGAGTATGCCGAGCGGCTGATACGGATCAACGGCGGCAGCGAGGACTTCTCGCTGTGGAAAGCCAACGGCAACGCCGTCGACCTCAACGTCAACTTCAACGCGCTGTGGGGGACGGGAGCGTCCAACGTGTTTGAGCCGTCTCCGTCCGACTATGTCGGGCAATATGCGCTCAGCGAGCCGGAATCGCGCGCTTTGGCGCTCTTCACATTGAAGATCGCGCCCGAGGCGACGGTGAGTATGCACGCGCGGGGCGAAGTGATCTACGGCGGATTCGGCTGTTACGATCCGCTGCCGGAGCTGGCTCGCAGCATTGCGGACGGCTGCGGATACCCGTTGCTCAGAGCGGAGGGGAGCGCCGGCGGCTACAAAGATTGGTTCATCGCGACGACAGCCAAGCTCGGTTTGACCGTCGAAGTCGGCAGCAACGACACGCCATACGACCGCTTGGACTCGCAGATCGAAGAATTGGTCGCGCGCACGCGAGGGATATTGCCCGCGCTTGCCGCCTACTATACGGAGTGAAATGGAAAGAGAGAGATTCATGCGCGAAGCTATCGCCGTCGCCAAGAGAGCGGCAAAGAGGGGCGAAGTCCCCGTCGGCGCCGTCATCGTCAAGGACGGCGAGATCGTCGCGCGCGCAGGCAATATGAAGGAGCGCAAGAACTGCGCCCTATGGCACGCCGAGACCGTTGCGATCTCGCGCGCGTGCCGCAAACTCGGCAATTGGTATCTCGACGGCTGCGAGATGTATGTCACTCTCGAGCCGTGCGCGATGTGCGCCGGCGCGCTGATCAACAGCAGATTGGACAAGCTCTTCTTCGGCGCCTACGACCCCAAGGCAGGATGCTGCGGCAGCGTCTGCGATCTCGTGACGGACAAGCGTTTCAATCACCGCCTCGTCGTTGAGGGCGGCATATTGCAGAGCGAGTGCGGCAAGTTGTTGACCGACTTTTTCCGCTCGCTCAGGGAGGGCAAAAAATGTTGATCGTCGGACTGGGCAATCCCGGCTCCAAATATGACGGGACCTATCACAATCTGGGCTTTTGCGCACTGGACGCGATCGCGTCGCGGCTGGGAGTGACTCTCGATCGCAAGGGCGACGGCGCTCTCTTTTGCAAGACCTATGTCGGAGGCAAAAAGGTGGTGCTCGCCAAGCCGCAGACATATATGAATCTGTCGGGACAGAGCGTCAAGATGCTGATGGGCAGCAACGGCTTTTCGCCCGAGCAATGCGTGATACTCTACGACGACGTCGAGATCCCGATCGGCACGCTGCGAGCGAGAGCGGGCGGCAGCGCCGGCACTCACAACGGTATGCGCAGCGTGATCGCCGAGACAGGTTCGGACAAGTTCAAGCGCGTCAGGATAGGCGCAGGCTTTGATCGCGGCAGAGCGGAGCTGAGGGACATAGTCCTGTCCAAGATCCGAGGAGAGAACAAGGAGAAGTCGGACGCCGCGATAGACTGTGCGGCGCAGGCGATCTGCGCGTGGCTCGACGACGGAGATTGGGACAAATTGATGAGAGAATGCAACGTGTACGGCAAATAATTTTTTCGTATCCGTGTAGATGATATGCAACAAAAGTTTTTCAACGCAACCGATTTGCACGCGCTTGGCGGCGACTATGCGGCGCTTGCCGACGCGCTTCCCGAAAGGCGGAAGATCTCCGTCTTCGGCTTGGGCTATTCCGAAAAGGCGCTGATCGCCGCGCATGCGGGCGCGCCCGTATTTTTTGTTGCGAAAGATGCGGCTTCTGCGCAAAAGCTGACCGAGAGGATAGCAGAGTGGCTGCCCGACGGAGCGACGGCGTATCTGCCGCCCAAGGACGACGTGTTGATCTATCGCACGCGATTCCAGTCGCAGGCGCTTGCCGAGAGGATGTCGGTGCTGATGAGGCTTGCGGAAGGGCGGCTGTCATGTTGTGTGACCTGTGCGGAGGCGCTTGTCCAATATGTGCCGCCGCGCGACAGATTGCTTTTTTCGGCGGCGACGGTCGAGGTGGGCGCGGACAGCGATCCCATCGAGCTCGCCGAGAGGCTGACGGCGATGGGATATGCGCGTTGCGACGTCGTTGACCAAAAGAACACTTTCGCGCTGCACGGCGACATCTTGTCCGTCTATCCGCCCGACAGAGAGTTGCCGTTGCGCATCTCGTTCTTCGGCGACACCGTCGAGAGCGTCAAGAGTTACGATCCCGAGAGCATGAGCTCGATCTCGACGGAGAACAGGATCGACTTCATCCCTGCCGGCGACGTATTCGCGACCCAAGAGGAGACTGACAGGGCGCTTCGGCTCGCGCGCAGAGCTGCCGACAAGATAGAGGGACACGCACGCGCGCGTTTGGATGCGATCTTGACCGAGCTGGGAGAGGAGACCGCGTCGGGGCAGAGCTGCCAATGGCTGCTGCCGTGGCTGCCTGCGTCGCGGACGAGCTTGTTCGACTATCTGCCGGACGACGCGCTCGTCTTTGCCGACGATCCGTCGGGGATAGCCGAGAGGATGGGACTGTATCTGCGCGAGCACGCCGAGAGAGTAAAAGCTCTCGCGCCCGACGGAGAGGTGCTCAAAGAGCACGTCGGATGTCTCGCAAAGGGCGATGATACGCTTGCGGCGCTGACCGCGCACGGGATCACGGGCTTTTGTCCGATGAGGGCGACCAACACGATATACAGCGCCGAGCGCGCGTTTTCGCCCGCGACGATGAGGATAGAGGACTATACGCTCAACGTCCAAAAGCTGTACTCCGACATCACCAACTACATCATAAGCGGCTATGCAGTCGTGCTGTGCATGGGAGACAGGGCGCAGGCACACGGCATCGCGATGTCGCTCAAAGACAGCGACATACCCTGCCGCATCGCCGACGACTCCGAGATAGTCCCCGGCACGTTGACGGCGACTCCGATCGCGCTGTCGCACGGCTTCGGCGTCCCGGGCGCCAAGCTCGTAGCGATAGGCAAGCGCGACATTTCGCGAGCGCGCAGCGTGCGCGGCAATTCGGGCGGAACATGGCTGTTCACGCTTCCGCGCAAGGGCGACTACGTCGTTCACGAGGTGCACGGCATAGGCAGATGTCTCGGGATAGAGAAGATCGAGTTCCAGGGCATAATGCGCGACTACGTCGTGATCGAATACCGCGACGGAGGGCAGTTGCAGCTGCCGATAGATCAGCTTGACAGACTGAGCCGCTATGCCGGCAGCGAGAGGGAGCCGAGGCTGTCCAAGCTGGGCGGCAAAGAGTTCGAAAAGATCAAGAAAGAAGTCGCCAAGTCGGTGAAGAAGCTCGCGATCGATCTGGTCAAGCTCTATGCCGAGAGGGAGAAGCTCAAGGGCTACAAATACGAGCCCGACACGGACGAGCAGCGCCGATTCGAAGAGGCGTTCCCCTATGAAGAAACGCCCGACCAACTGCGCGCAGTCCGCGAGATAAAGCAGGACATGGAGCAGGGCAGAGTCATGGACAGGCTGCTGTGCGGCGACGTCGGCTACGGCAAGACCGAAGTCGCGTTCCGCGCGATCTTCAAGACCGTGATCGAGGCAAAGCAGGCGGCGATCCTTGCGCCGACGACGATCCTTGCGACGCAGCATTACAAGACCGCCTGCGACAGATTCCGCGACTTTGGGATAAACATAGAATTGCTGACGCGTTTCCGCACGCCCGAAGCGATGCGCGAGTCTCTCGCCAGGATAGAGCGCGGCACCGCCAACCTGATCATAGGCACGCACAGACTGCTGTCCAAGGACGTTGCCTTCAACGATCTCGGCTTGATAGTGCTGGACGAAGAGCAGCGTTTTGGCGTGGAGCACAAGGAGAAGCTCAAAGTCGCCAAGCCGGACGTAAACGTGCTGACGCTCTCGGCGACGCCGATACCGCGCACGCTCAACATGGCGATGACGGGCATCAGAGACATCAGTGTGCTCGAAACGCCGCCGACGAGCCGCATCCCCGTGCAGACCTATGTGACGGAGTTGACGGATGCGTTGCTGCGCGACGCGCTCATGCGCGAGCTTGCGCGCGGCGGTCAAGCGTTTATATTGTACAATCATGTGGACGGGATAGAGAACTTTGCCGCCAAGGTGCGGCAGATCGTGCCCGAGGCGCGCGTCGTAGTCGGACACGGGCAGATGGACAAGACCGTGCTCGAAGCCAACGTCGGCGCATTCTATTCGCGCACCGCGGACGTGCTCGTCTGCACGACGATAATCGAGAACGGCATCGACGTTCCCGACGCCAACACGTTGATCGTATGCGACGCGGACAGATTGGGGCTGTCGCAGCTCTACCAATTGAGGGGCAGAGTCGGCAGACGCAACCGCTTGGCATACGCCTACTTCACGACGCCCGAGGGCAAGGTGCTGACGGACGACGCGTCCAAGCGTCTGACCGCGATCATGGACTTCACAGAGTTCGGCAGCGGCTTCCGCATCGCTATGCGCGACCTGGAGATCAGGGGCGCGGGCAGTCTTTTGGGCAGGGAGCAGCACGGACACATCGAGAAAGTCGGCTACGATCTCTATTGCAAGATATTGGCAAAGAGCGTGGAGGAGATCCGCACCGGCAAGACCGAGGAGGACAGAGAACCGGACATCAACGTCAAGCTGGACGCCTATCTCGACCGAGGCTATGTGGACTCTGTGGACGAGCGGCTCAAGATCCTCAAAGCGATCTCGGCGCTGTCGAGCGCGGAAGAAGCTTGGGATCTCGTGCAGACGCTGACGGACGCCTACGGCAAGCCTCCCAAGCCTCTGCTCAATCTGCTCAATCTCGGCTTGGCGAAAAACCTTGCGCGCAAGGCGGGCGTCAAGCGCGTGTTCGTGACGGACAGGGCGGCGGACGTGACCTTCTTCGACGCGAGCGACCTGCGCAAGGAGAAGGTGATCGACGCGCTTGCCGCGATGTCGGACAAGTGCGTGCTCAGCGGAGAGAGCGAGCCCAAGGTGGTGTTCGACTGCCGTTACGAGCCCAACGAGGACAAATTCGCTCTCGTCGTCGAGTTTTTGCGCAAATGCGTCTAAATCAATTTACAACTCGCACGCGTTTGTGTATAATAATAAAAGTAATGCATTATTTTGTATCATAAAGGAGCAAATCTAATGAAAAGAAAGTTGCTGGCGATAGTCATGATAGTTGCGGTAGTCGCGATGCTCCTCACGGGCTGCACGCTCTTTCCCGTCGACGAATACAGAGACTATCACCAATTCGTTGCGACCGTGCGATACAAGGAAATGAGCAAGGACGTCCTCAAAGGCGATCTGCTCACTTACTATCAGCAATACGGCGGCACCTACATCTACTACTACGGCTGGACGGCCGAGCAAACTCTCGAGTATCTCGGCACATCGCTTGCGCGCCAAAATCTGCTGCTGCTGCACGCCAAAGAATATTTGGCAATGCAAAACGATCCCGACATCACCGACGCCGAGATCGCCGCGATGAAGGCGGAGGACTTCCTCACCGTCGACGAGCGCAGATATTGCATCGAGCAGACCAACGCTTCTTTCGAAGAGAGCCTTCGTTCGCTGATCACCGATCTCGAAGAAGAGCAAGCCGCCAATGCCGGCGAGGAAGAGGAGGAAGAAGATACCTCCGCTTCCGAAGAGGAAGAACTCGAAGCGCGTCCCACTCGTCCCGAAGAAGAGGAGAGCACCGAGTATGTCGACGAGGGCTTGACGGATGCAGAACAGCTGCCCGACACGTTCATGGACTACATCGACGCCGAGATCGAGGCGGAGACGGACAGCCAGGCTCGCAAGAACATGAGCACCGCGCTCAAAGAGCTCAACGACAACCTCGAGTCCTCTTTCAGAGATTACGACTACTATCTCAACAACCAATACGAAGCTCGCATTCTCGACAAGTACCGCGAGGCGCTTGGCGGCGAGTTGCCCGAGATCACCGACGAAGAGTTGTCGGCGCGCTATTCGCGTCTTGTCCAGCTCGAAATCGCCGAATATGTCGACGAAGACGCCTATGCGAGCGCGCTCGGCACTTCGGGCAATATGTTCTATCACACGACCTTGGGCTATTCGCAAGTCAGGAGCATCCTCCTCGGCTTCTCGGATGAGCAGTCCGACGCCCTCGAGACGATCACTTCTCTCGTCGGAGAGCAGAACGAGACCGCGATCCAAACCTATCGCGCCATCCTCGCGCTCGGCGAAGACGTTGCAGGCGAAATGCCCGAGCAGTTTGCGTCCATCGCCGATCTCGGCATAGGCGTCAACGTGTCCAATCCCGACTACGACGCCGACGAAGACGAGCTCTCGGCAGCTTACACCGACAAGGGCGTAGATTACAGAGTTATCCTCTACGCGATGGCGGACGACATCGCCGCCAAGGCGGACGCGGCGGTGACCGCAGCCGAGGCGAGCGGCATCACCGATGAGACGCAGCTCGCTCTTGTCAGACAATACGCGACCAACGAGGCGTTCACCGATTGGCTCTATCTCGTCAACGACGACACCGGCATGTTCAACAGCGACTTCTACGCGCTCTCTCCGAGCGGCAGCTCGACGACCTATGTCGAGGAGTACGCCGTGCTCGGCAGAGCTCTTGCGCAGAAGGGCGTCAACTCGCTCGCCATCGACGCGACGGCAGGATTCGAGACGGGTTCGGCATTGCAATATGCTCCCGCCGAGGGACAGACCGCGACCGCGATCCTCGACGCCGTCAACGGCAAGACCTACGAGATCTCTTCCGAAGTCGTCACTTCCGAAGACGAGAACGGCGACGAGCTGTCCACCACCGTCCTGTCCACCACCGTCTATACGCTCCGCACCGAGAGCGGCAACGAGATCAGCTTCATCGTCAACGACTTCGGCATCCACATCATTTATGTCTACGACATCCCCGTGGACGAGAGCAAGGGCGGCAGGACCGAAGTCACCGAGAATGACGAAGTCATCGGCTATCAGCTCAACATCGACTATCGCTATTCTTATGAAGTCAAGATCGTCTATGTCAAGGACGACGACGGCAACGACACCGACGAGATCGAGAGCGTCAGCATAGAGATCCAAACGATCGAAGACTATCTGCGCGAGACGATCGAGGATGAGCGCACGAGCAACGCATTCACTGCGAAGCAAAACGAGATCTTCAAAGACACGTCCGAGACCATCGTCTTCCAAGACAAAGTCTATGACGGACTCCTCAGCGAAGTATCGGGTTGACGAAATGATCGCCGCGGCGCAACGCCGCGGCATTTTTTATGGAATTTGAAGAAAAAACTTTGGCAAGCCGCCTGATCTATGACGGCAGGATAATGAAAGTATATTGCGACGATGTCTCGCTGTCGGACGGCAGCCGCTCCAAGCGCGAATACATCCGCCACAGCGGCGGAGCCGGCATACTCGCGATCGACGACGAGGGCTGCACCTATCTTGTGTCCCAATTCCGCTATCCCTATCGCGACGAGCTGCTCGAGATCCCGGCAGGCAAGCGCGAAGAGGGCGAAGAGCCCATCGAGACCGCGCGCCGCGAGCTGGAAGAGGAGATAGGCTTTGTCGCCGACGACATCTCGCTGCTCGCGATCGTCTATCCCACGCCCGCCTATACCGACGAAAAACTCTACGTCTATCTCGCGACGGGCTTGCATCGCACCCACGCTCATCTCGATCAAGGCGAATTTTTGAGAGTGAAACGTATGCCTCTCGGCGACGCGATCGCGCTCGCCGATCAAGGCAAGATCACCGACAGCAAGACCTTGGTCGCGCTCTACAAGACCGCATACAAGGCCAACGCATAGAGTCAAGCGAACAAATCGATCGATTGCGCCACCCATCGGATGGCGCAATTTTGTTTGCCTAGAAAAATAAATATGCTGTCGCCACGCGGCTGGTCGCTGTCAAGGATGCATGACGCACTTTTTGTTGTGCTTAGACAAAATCAAATATGCTGCCGTCACACGGCCGATCGTCGCAAGGCAAAAAAAGAGCAGCCGCCTTGCAGCGACTGCTCTGTATGATTCGGTGGAATTACTTCTTGTTGACGAAGATGTTGTTGGTAGCCGTCTCCTTCTTGCAGGGGTTGATGCCCTTCCATTCGGGTTTGAGGTTGCCGTTCTCGTCAAATCTATGCGGATAGCAGGCGATCATTGTCTTCTTGATGCCGTCCTCGAGAGTGCCGCCGCCGTCGTAGCCGAACTCATCATAGTGCAGATGCTTTCTGACAGCGTCGATGACGTCCTTACCGAGGTAGAGCTTCTGGCTCTGGATGTCAGTCATCAAGTGCTTGTAGTTGAGGCCGCTGTCCTGATTGGTCTTCTTGAGGCTGTTGGCGACCATGTAACCGCCGATAGTAGCCATCCAAGTCGGGACGCCCATATAGCGCTTGGTCGCGCCGCAGTCTTCCATCATCATGTTGATCATGGTCTTGTAGGTTTCGTCATAAGCGCCGATCGGCAGCTTGTCGCCGTGCTCGCCGTAGTAGGATGCGGAGACGACAGCCTCTGCGATGCCTTGGACGTGGATCATCGCTGTGCCGCCCTTGGGGAACATGACAGCCGGCATCTTGGCGAATCTGTCGAGGAAGATCTCTTTCCAAAGCGGCTCTCTCTCGGGCATGTTGCCGAAGATGTAGGGCAGTTCGAGGACGACGACGTCCATGCCGCCGTTGGCTCTGCCGCCGCCGACTTTGATGAGGGCGTCGCCCTGTTCGCAACGGACCTTGATGTACGGATGTCTGTCGGCGAGGTGCTTCTCGGGCCAGATCCTGTTGAAGTAAGCGAAGTAGGAGTTGAGCAGAACAGCCTTCTTGACGCCCGCCTCTTTCGCAGCTTCAAAGACGGGGATGACTTTGTCGACAAGGTACTTGTGGAAGAAGTCATAGCCGCTGACGCCCGGGGTGGTGTGCATACGGTCATCGGGACCGACTGCATAGACGAGGACGTCGTTGCCCTTGAAGTACTCGACCAGCTGATCCTTGGTCAAGAGGTCGGTAGCGTTGTCGTTTTTGAAATCGAAGAGCTTGCCGTAGTTGACCTTGATCTCGCTCGGCCACCAAGACTGGCTCAGAGTGATCTCGTTGGGGAGGGCGAGGACCGAAACTTCAACGCCTTGTCTCAAAAACTCTTTTGCAGAGTAAAAGCCGAGGAAACCGGTACCGCCGCAGATGAACACCTTCTTGATGTCCAGCTTGGGGTTGTTGGTGTTTGTGTTGATGACACTGTTAAGATTTTCCATATTCACCTCTCTATGATAAAGGAAGGACTCGGCGCAACGTCGTTACGCCGAATCCAACGAATGTTTTACTTTTTTGCGTTCTTTTCTGCTTCGAGAATGTCTTTGTAGCAATTCTCGTCGTAGAAGTTGTTCTCGGACGGATCGTGAGTATCGTACCAGACCTGTGCGAAGAAGGGGATGTGCTTTGCCAGCTCGTCGAAGTTCCACGGAGCGGGTTGGCAGCACTCGGGGCACCAGTGACCTGCTTTGAGGATGGTGAAGGGGGAGGACTCGAAGACGTGACCATTGTGGCACTGCCACTTGATCTTGGTGAACATGTCGCCCTTCTTCATATCCTTGCTCAGGCACTTGCCGCCTCTGAATTCGGCAGCCTGCTCCATATCCTCATAGCCGAGCTCGCTATCCGGCTTGGACTCGTCGTAGCCGTGGCTGAGGAGATACTTTTTCGCATTCTTGATGTTGCGGCGCTCTTCGTAGTCGACGACGTTGCCGTTCTCATCCTTGATCTGATTTTTGCAGAAGAGCTGATACTTGGACCAGTCTTCGCCGATCTCGTGGAATTTCTCGACGCTGCCGTAGAAAGCGGTGACGCGCTTGTTGAGGCCGTGGTTGACCCAGAACTTGGGAGCGTTGGAATCCTTGAACAGTCTTTGGATCGCAAGTTTGCTGATCAAGCTCTTGGGGACGATCGCGCCCAGCTTGAAGTACCAATTCTGCTTCGCCATGCGCTTCCAGAAGATCTCCCACGTCTCGTGTCTGAAATCGAGGTAGTCGTTGAGCTTGTCGGAATCATAATACCAGAAGCAGTGGAAGTTGCGCGCTGCGTTCCAGTTGGGCTTGAAGAACTGCTCGACCGTCGCGCCCATGATGCTGAAGCCGGCTTCCATCGTGTTGTAGCCGGTGACGCGGCAGGACTCGCCGTTGCCGATGTTGTAGATATTCTGCCAGAAGCCGTCCTTGAGCGTGCCCTCGCTGTCTTTGACGACGAGGTTGCGGACCAAGATGCCGGAGTCGCGCGCGGTCGCCCACTCGATAGGCACGTTCCAGCAAGTGTGGAACATCAAGCCGTCGCTCATATTGTTCTTGAACAGGTTGTCGTGCAAAACGCCGGATTGACGGAGAACGACCCAATGCGGAGGAGTGTTCTCGAGGAGGTATCTCTCTGCGCGGAGCTTGGTGATCGCATAGAAGTCGAACACGCTCGGGAGCAGAGGATCGCCGACGCGGCCCCAAGGATGTTTCCAATCTCTGTTGCCGTACTCGGCAATGGTGCCGATGTGAACGTACTTGATCTCGTCCGCGCGCTTGGAGTTGCGGATCGCGTCGATCAATTTGCAAGTACCGTCAAAGTTCGCTTTCTTTGCAGAAGCGGGGTTGTGATCGGACTTGGGCGGAATGACTGCGGCGCAGTGGATGACATAGTCGGACATGTCGACGCAGTATTCGCAATTCTCTTTGCTGTCGAGGTCGCCGAAGACGACTTCGAGCTCTGCGCCGTACTGTTTTTGGAGCTTGGCAGCAAGCTTTTCGTTGGCGGGCTTCTTCCTGAGAAGGATGATGCTCTTGAACTTGCCGGTCTCCATCACGCTCTTGAGCACTTGGCTGCCCATCGAGCCGGATGCGCCGGTGATAAACACAACTTTTTTGTTCATAATTCCTCCGATTGTGTGTGGTCTGGCTTTTGCCTTGCAAATATTATAACACACTCCCGCGCGAGTTTCAATAGAATTGGAGTAACTTTGCAATAAAAAATTGCGTTTAACGCACACTATGTACCGAAAAAAGGTAAAAGATTATGACCGCATTCCGAAGATCGGCGGCGATATTGCTCGCCGTCGCCATATTGTGCATATCGGCAGCCGTCTGCGGCTGTACGTCGGCGGCGCTTGTGACCGACGCGGATCCGAGCGAGAGATTGACTCTCAACTGTTCATTCGACATACTGCGAGTGGGCGAGCAAAGACGCTACTATCCGCGCGTCTGCCCCGAAGGATCGCTCGATGATCTCGTCTTTTCCGTTGCCGATACGTCCGTCGCCGTCGTCGGCGAAGACGGGCTGGTGACCGCGCTCTCGGCCGGCGAAACAGAGCTTGTCGTGCGCTCGCCCGATGCGGCTTGCGAGGACAGGATGCAGCTTGCCGTCTACGACGACGTCCTCTTTGCGGACAGCGACTCGGACGCAGAGTCAAGACTTGCCGCCGTGGCGTCAAGAGAGGGCGGCGCAAGCGTCGCTTTGCGCGGCGATTTTTTGGTTCCCGTGTATGTTAAATGCAATTTATCGTTGACCGCGATAGGCGAGGCAAGACTTGGCAAAGTCGTCGTGGAAAGCGGCGGATCGCTGCTCGCGAAGGACATAACGTTCTTTGACGGAGGGGATGTCGATGGCGGCGTCGTCGTGTGTTCGGGAGCGTCTTTTGACGCGCGCGGCTGTATGTTCGCAGGCAGCGGTTCGGATATCTCCGCGAGCGCCTGCCGCGCCGAACACGGATTCGGTTCGGCGGCGTTCGGCGACTGCGATTTCGCAGGCTGGCAAACAGCCGTCGAGGCGTCTCCTTCCGACGGCGCTCTCAATGTGATCAACAACGTGTTCCGCGATTGCGCTCTCGCTATCTTGGTCGACATCCGCGACGAGTCCCGAGGCGCGGACTGCGCGATGCAAGGAGAGGTGAGGGACAACATCTTCGTCGACTGCGAAAGATGCGCGAGTTTTCTGCGCTATTCCGATCTCGGCGGCGAGCTGGATTTTGAAGACGAAGACGTAGTCGTCTGACTGCGACGCTCGCGCGAGGAAAATTTTTCGCGCCGTGTATGTTATTGCTTGCAAAACACTTGAAAATTTTCGCTTTTTTGATATAATAAACTATATAAGTATGTTGAGACGGAGTATTGATTTATGCCCGGAAAAAAACGTAAAGACAAAATTCAAGCGGAAGAGCAGGCAGTGACTCTCATTCCCGACGAAGACGCTGCGGCGCCTGTCGAGGAACAGCCTGTCAAGCTCGACTTGCCCGACGATCCGCCGACCGCGGAGGAGGAAGGCGCGCCTGTCGACAGCGTCATTCGCATAGGAGAGACGGTCGAGGGAGCCAAAAAGCTCAACGCCTTCGATCGCTTTTGGATCAAGGTATGGGCGATCATCGTGTCGGCTTTCACCGCTATGGCCAACGGCATCAACTTCGTCATCTTCAAGATCTTCAAAAAGCGCATCCCCGATCGCTACATAATCGCGGTGCTCGCGACGATATTGATAATTTTGCTCATCCTGCTGGTCAGCGCGCCTTTCAAGATCACAGTCAACGCGCCCGACGAGATGGAGATATACCCCGACGGCCTGACGCCCGTCTACACGCGCGTCGGCGACAGCGCGGCAGGTTATCCTCTCTACAAGTGGGGCTATGCCGACGACAAGGGCAAGATCGTCATCGAGTGCAAGTACGACGACGTGACCGAGTTCAAACACGGCGTCGCATTCGTCAACAGCGTTACGACCAACGACGACGGCTCTGTCGAGAACTATTGGATGCTGATCGACACCAAGGGCAGACAAAAGGGTGAGAACAGGATCTACTATTCGACCGAGCTCGGCGACAAGCTCCCCGTCGGGGAGTTCGGCGACGACGTCAAGCTCGCGCCCGTCTACATCGGCGGCAAGTACGCCTACATGAACACTCGCGGAGAGCTGCAGATCCAAGCCATCTACGACGAGGCGGGAGTGTTCAAGGACGGCTATGCGCGCGTGCGCCAAGGCTCGTCCGTCTATTTCATCAACGACAACAACGAGTATCTCGGCAACACCGGCTACGACGACGCGCGTGATTTCTGCGAGGGCATGGCTGCCGTCAAGTCCAACGGACTTTGGATGTTCATCGACACGGACGGCGACAGGCTCAAAAGCAACAAGTCCGAGCTCGTCTTCGACCGCGTCAGCGACTTTACCGACGGCTACGCGCTCGTTCGCAACGGCACGACGTTGAGCGTGATCGACAAAGACGGCAATTTCGTCGTCACCGGCAATACGTTCAACGATTTGAAAATAGCCGACAAATTCGACACGTCGTGGTGGTGATCGCCGCGGCGTTATCCGACTCGGTCACTCAAACAATATGCGGCGCGATCTGCGCCGCTTTTTGGAGATAAGTATGTTTTGGGATGTTTTGGCAGACGCGGCGCTGGACAGTGCGAAAGTGCTGATCGTTCTGCTGCCGATCACATTTTTGATAGCCCTTCTCGAGCCTCGGCTCGCAGGCAAGATAAAGCTCAAAGGCCCCGTCGCGCCGCTGATCGGCGTGACCGCAGGGCTGTTTCCGCAATGCGGTTTTTCGGTCGTTGCGACCGACCTCTACAAAAAAAGGCACATCACGATAGGCACCCTTCTCGGCGTCTACCTCGCCACTTCGGACGAGGCGCTGCCGATCTTTCTCGCCGATCCGGACAAGGCATGGCACATCCTGCCGATACTCGCGTTCAAGTTTGTGATAGGGCTGATCGTCGGCTATTCCGCCGACGCGATCTTTGCGGACGGCAGACGCGCAGTCGCCGCGCACAACGCCGATTGCGATCACGTTCCGACCGTTCACTTCGGCTGCTGCTCGCACAACATCGAGAGCGGCGGCAAGACGCCCGACTACGGCACGCCGTGCCACGAGGACGATACTGCCGAAAGCGGTCAAGATCGACACGAGCACGAAAAAATCGATATTGAGGATGAGCATTCGCACGCGCACTGCCACGATCACGAATGGCATTCTCACGCGCACGAGAGCGCGCCCGAGGATCCCGTCGCGCGCCGCAAGCGCAGACTGCGTCAATATCTGCTGCATCCTCTCGAGCACAGCGTCAAGATCTTCTTGTACGTCTTTGTCGTCAACCTGATCTTCGGCTTGATCATAGCGGCGGTAGGTGAGGACGCATTGATCGACTTCCTCGGCGCCAACAAGTATGTCGCGCCGCTGTTCGCCGTGCTTGTCGGAGCGATCCCCAACTGCGCGTCGTCGGTCGTCATCAGCAATCTCTATCTTCTCGGCGGCTTGGGCTTCGGAGCGACGCTCGGCGGCTTGTTGATGAATGCCGGTCTTGGCTTTGCTGTGCTGTTCAAAGACCGCAAGCACATCAAGCGCAGCCTTGCGATATTGGGCGCGATGTTCGCGATCTCGCTTGTCTGCGCCTATGCGGTGTCGGCGATCTTCTCGTTCGGCGCGCTTCCGGTATGACGCCGCGATACGATCGACAAGACCGCTCTAGCGGTCTTTTTTTCTGTTCGTTTTGCAAAGCGTGGCTGTCACAGATATATTTGATAAAGAAAAGTAACCGCGCGCGTAATATATAAGAACAATGAAAATCGGCGAGCGGGAAATTTTTTTGTAAAATTTTGTCCAAACCCCTTGTATTATCGGCAAAATTGTGGTATAGTAATGTTCCCACCGAAAGAAACGGTGCGGGCAGAACATACAAAACGACAGAGCTTTTGCGATCTTTCAAGATGTTTGAAAAAACTTTGAAAAACTGCGAAAATTTTGTTGACATTATGAAATGCCTGTGCTATTATGGTGGAGCTGTCACGGAAAGGGACAGCAAGAACATTGAAAACCGAATAGGAAGGAAGGGACAGTTTGGCAAAAAAGACAAAAACTGTTTCTTTCAGAGTAAGTGTACAAAAACTACACGAAGTCAATTTGAGAGAAAGAGTTAGAGATTGAACTTGAGAGTTTGATCCTGGCTCAGGACGAACGCTGGCGGCATGCCTAACACATGCAAGTCGAACGGAGATAGCAATATCTTAGTGGCGAACGGGTGAGTAACGCGTGAGGAACCTGCCTCAGACAACGGGATACCTGCGAGAAATTGCAGTTAATACGGTATAAGACCACGCTGTCGCATGACAGAGGGGTAAAAGGAGAGATCCGGTTTGAGATGGACTCGCGTCGCATTAGCTAGTTGGTGAGGTAACGGCCCACCAAGGCGACGAGGCGTAGCCGACCTGAGACGGTAATCGGCCACATTGGGACTGAGATACGGCACAGAGACCTACGTATGG
>CALWKR010000012.1 GCA_944381315.1 uncultured Christensenellaceae bacterium | reverse complement strand
ATTGCGGGGAGGGAGAGAGCAGAAAAAATTCCGACAGCATTTTGCTGTCGGAAGCTTTCTGTGCGCAGCAGTTTTGAGCTGCGTATTTTGCGCGAAGACAAGTCGCGTCCCCGAAGGTCAATACCCTTAGTGGTCTTAGCGAGGGGCAAGACGAAGTATTCGCGCAAAAGCCGCGCTCAAAACCTCTCTCCCTCCCCGTCAATGGCGGTGCCACTCATAAACGGAGGCTTCGAACGGTCTCAAAGTTCCGCTCGCGAGAGGTCTCGCGTCGTCATAGTTGCTCAGCTTGCACTCGGCGTTGTTGTTGCTCCACTCTTGCGGCAGAGTGAACGGCGTCTCCTTCTTGGTGAAGTTGCAGACGACGGCGATCGTCGTGTCTGCGTCTTGGCGCTGGTAGACATAGATCTTGTTGCTGTCGGCGTAGAACTCCTTGAACGAGCCGTTCTTTATGCACTCGCTGTTCTTGCGATAGTCGATGAGTTTGCGATAATAGTTGAGAAGGCTGTCCTTGTCATTTTGCTCGGCGGCAACGTTGACGATCTTGTAGTCGGGGTTGACGATCATCCACGGCTCGACGTCCTTGGGGCAGAAGCCGGCGTTGGGCGCGTCGCTCCACTGCATCGGGGTGCGAGCGTGATCGCGCGCGACTTTTTTGAGCACCTTTTTCACGATCCCCATAAGGAAGGGGGCGCGCTTGCGGAACATCTTCATCGCGTTTACGGAGAGGATGTCCTTGAACACTTCTTCCTCTTTGAGGATCGCTCGGACGGGCTTGCCGTCGCGCCAGACTTCGCCCTCTTTGCCGATCGGGATGTCGCTCATGCCGAGCTCTTGGCCTTGGAACACGAACGGCACTCCGCGCTGCATATAGAGCGCGACGGGGAGCATCTTCGCCGCCTTGTCGCGGTACTCGCCGCAGTCGTAGCCGACGAAACGCGGTACGCAGCGCGGCTGGTCGTGGTTCTCGAAAAACAGCGTCGGCATGCAGGTCTGAGGCAGCGCCTGCCATCTCGCAAAGATAGATTTGAGCTTCTTTATGCTGAGCTTGTGCGGCAGTATCTGCGTGTAGCGGTCGCAATTGGTATGCTCGAACGCAAAGACGCAGTCCAGCTCTCCCACGCTCTCGTCGATGTATTGCGGCGCGTTGGCGGACGTGATGCCCATCGCCTCGCCGACGATCGTCGTGTCATATCTGTTCCAGGACTTGTCGGCGACTTCTTTGATAAACTTGTGGTAGTTTTCGGTCAGGCAATATTGTTCAAAGCCGATCAGCGGCAGCTTTATCTTGCCGTTGGGGAGCCCGTGCTTCTTGGAGATGTATGTAATGACGTCGCAGCGGAAGCCGTCCACGCCCTTTTCGAACCAGAAGTTGCAGATGTCGGCGACTTCTTGGCGCACCTTGGGGTTGTTCCAATTGAGGTCGGGCTGCTTGTACGAGAAGATGTGCATATACCACTCGTCGGTACTCTCTTCATACTTCCACGCAGGGCCCAAGAAGTTGGACATCCAATTGTTGGGCGGCCGCTTGCCGTTCTTGCCCCTGCCCTTGCGCCAATAGTAGTAGTCGCGGTAGGGATTGGCCTTGGACGAGCGGCTCTCTTTGAACCACCAATGTTCGTCCGAAGTGTGGTTGACGACAAGGTCCATGATCAACCTTATCCCGCGCGCGTGCAGTCCGGCGATCAGCTCGTCGAAGTCCTCCATCGTGCCGAACTCGTCCATGATGTCGCGATAGTCGCTGATGTCATAGCCGTTGTCGTCGTTGGGAGATTTGTAACACGGCGAGAGCCACACGGCGTTGACTCCAAGATCTTTGATGTAATCGAGCTTGGAGATGATGCCGCGCAGATCGCCGATCCCGTCGCCGTTGCCGTCGCAGAAGCTGCGCGGATAGATCTGATAGAAGAATGCGTCCTTATACCATCTCGTCTTCATTGTAGTCCTCCTCATCAAGTATATTTTCGGTCGGAGCCAAGCTCCTCGTCGACGCGTAAGTCAAGCAGTCGACGCTTCTTGCCCTTGCCTTGTAGATGACCTTGGATACTTCGCCCAACGTCGCGCCCGTCGTCAAAACGTCGTCGATCACGAGCACTCGCTTGCCCTTGAACGGCGCGGCGTCCGTCAGCTCGTAGACTCCGCGCACGTTTTCTTCGCGCTCTTTGAGTCCGAGTCTTGCCTGCATCTTGTTGTCTTTGACCTTGACCAGCGCGCCGCTGATCAACGGCAGCCTCAGCTGCGCGGACAGCTCCTCGGCTATCAATTCGGCTTGATCGTAACCGCGCCAAAGCTTGCGCTTTGCCGACAGCGGCACCGCGACTATGCAATCGCAGTCGTAGTCGCAATCGAGATAGCGATCCGCGATCGCCTCGGCGAAGAATGCGGCGAGATAGCGCTTGCCGCCGAATTTGAGCTTGTGCACGAGCTTGCGTATCTTGCCGTCATAGACAAAACACGACCGCGCGCGTCGATAGGCGCGTTCGCGCGACTTGCAGGTGTCGCAATATTCCGCCTCGTTCGCGATCATCCTGCCGCACTTGTTGCATATGTCGGCGCCGAGCTTGAGCGACTCCCTCTCGCAGTCCTCGCACAGTCCTCCGCGTCTGTGCCGAGGCATCTCGCAGCCGCACGCGCAACAGACGGGTCTGTCCGCGTAGAGCAGGCTGCGCAGCTTGCGCAGACGTATCTTGGTCTTGTCGCCCTTGCGGTCGCCGAAGACGCCGATCTTGATCTCAGTCTTCAAAGAGCCTCGTCGAGACGTATCTCTCGCCCGTGTCCGGCAGCACCGCGACTATGCGCTTGCCGGCAAACTCGCTCTTGCGCGCAAGCTCCGTCGCCGCCCACAGCGTCGCGCCCGACGAAATGCCGACGAGCACTCCCTCCGTCTTTGCCAAAAGCCGCGATGCGGCGAATGCGTCGTCGTCCGCGACGTCTATTATCCCGTCCGCAAGCCCGACGTCGAGCACCTTGGGCACAAAGTTGGCGCCTATGCCCTGGATGCCGTGCGCTCCGGCATAGCCCTTGGTCAAAAGCGGCGACGACGCCGGCTCCACGCCGTAGACTTTGAGCGACGGCAACTCCCTTTTCAGCGCCCGAGCGGTGCCTGTCAGCGTGCCGCCCGTGCCTATCGACGCGACAAACACGTCGAGCGCGCCGTCGGTATCCTCGAGGATCTCGCGCGCCGTCGTCGCCTCGTGCGCTGCCGCGTTGGACGGATTGGAGAATTGATCGGCAAGGAACGCGCCCGTCTCGCGCGCGATCTTCGCCGCCTCGTCGACTGCTCCCTGCATGCCGAGAGCGGCATCGGTCAGCACCAATTCCGCTCCGAGAACGGACAGGATCTTGCGCCTTTCCACACTCATCGACGAAGGCATCACGAGGATGACCTTGTATCCCCTGACCGCGCCGACAAAGGCAAGCCCTATGCCCGTGTTGCCCGAAGTCGGCTCCACGATCGTGCCGCCCTTCTTCAACAAGCCTTTTGCCTCTGCGTCGTCGATGATCCTCAGCGCCACTCTGTCCTTGACGCTGTACGGGTTGAAGCACTCGAGCTTGACGACGATGTCTGCGCCCAGCCCGAGCCCTGCTTTGAGTCTTTGCAGCTCGAGCAAGGGCGTATGCCCGACAAGCTGCGTCGCATCTGTGAATATCTTCATCGTTTGCGCGCGGATGTCCGCGCCTCCTTGACTATTATGATACTACATTTCGCGCGCGTTTGCAATATCAAAAAACAACGTGGACGGAATAAATTATCACCAATTGGGTGAATATCGGCGGTGTTTGCTCAAAAGTGTTGAATAGTGGACGACTTTGCTTTATAATTATATGCGGAGGACGAATATGGCACTCAAAACTATTTGGAGCGACAATGTCGATACGACCGCTTATCCGCGTCCGCAGATGGTGCGCGGCAGTTACGAAAATCTCGACGGACTGTGGGATTACAAGATCGTCGCAGGCGAATATTCGCCCAAGGCTAACGACAGCTATGACGGCAAGATCCGCGTGCCCTTTGCTCTCGAATCGCCGCTGTCGGGCGTAGAGAGAAGCCTCGACGCGTTTGAGACTCTCGTCGTGCGCCGCACGTTCAAGGGGCGCGACGGCGACAAGTTCTTGCTGCACATCGGCGCAGCGGACTTCTTCTGCATCGTTTGGCTCAACGGCAAAGAGCTTACGCGTCACGTCGGCGGCTATACGTCGTTCTGCGCCGAAGCCGTCGCCCAAGAGGACAACGAGCTCGTCTGCGTCATCCGCGATCCGTCCGACGAAGGCGTCGGCGCGAGAGGCAAACAACGCCGCAAAAACGGCGGCATCTGGTACACTCCGCAATCGGGCATATGGCAGAGCGTGTGGCTCGAATATGTCCCCGACACCTACATCTCGGGACTGCGCATCACTCCCGACATAAAGACCGACAGCGTCAACATCAAGGTATTTACCAACACGGGCACCAAAAATTTTGTCTTCATCGACGAGGACGGCAAGCCCGTCGACTGCCATGACGGCGAGATCACTTACAAGGTCGAGAACGCGCAATATTGGACTCCCGAAACGCCCAAGCTCTATCACTTCGAAATAATGCTGGACGGCGACAGGGTCAAGTCATACTTCGCTCTGCGCGAGTTTGCTATGGGCAAACGCGCCGATGGCAAGCCCTGCTTTTTGCTCAACGGCAAGCCCTACTTCATGACGGGACTGCTCGATCAGGGATATTGGCCCGACGGCATCTATACCCCTGCCAACGACGAGGCTTATGTCTACGACATCCGCCTTGCCAAACAGATGGGATTCAACACTCTGCGCAAACACATCAAAGTTGAGAGCATGCGCTTCTATTATCACTGCGACAGGCTGGGCATGATCGTATGGCAGGACATCGTCAACGGGGGCGGCAAATACAACAACTTCTGGATCATGGTCGCGCCGACGATAGGCATCGGCATCAAAGACGACGAGCGCAGCTATCGCCGCCTCGCACGCGAGGACGAGACGGGGCGCAAACTGTTCGTCCGCGAGATGAAAGAGACTGTCGAACAGCTCTACAACTGCCCTTGCATAGCGCTGTGGACGATCTTCAACGAAGCGTGGGGGCAATTCGACAGCCGTCAGATGACCGAAAAATTGCTCGAGCTCGACAGCACTCGCCTCGTCGATTCTACGAGCGGATGGTACGATCAAGGCGCGCCGATACGCAGCATACACCGCTATATCCTCCCCTTCCGCATGCCCAAAAAGGACAAGCGCCATGTCGTACTGAGCGAATACGGCGGATACAGCATGAAGGTGACCGGACACGTCTTCAACGAAAAAAAGACTTTCGGATATCTCGTCTACAATGACGGCGCAAAGATGAACGCCGCGATTGAAAAACTGCTGCGCAAACAGATCATCCCTGCCGTAAAAAAGGGACTGTGCGCGGCGATCTACACTCAGCTCTCCGACGTGGAGAACGAGCAAAACGGTCTGGTGACATATGACCGCAAGGTCGTCAAAGCGGACGCGTCCGTCTTTGCCGTCGCCAACTCGCTGATGTGCTCCGAAGTCGATCCCGAATAAAACGGCATAAAAATCGCCGCGCTCAAATTGAGCGCGGCGGTTTTTTACTTGCTTGCCTTGGCTTTTTTGGGAGCCTTCTTGGCGGCAGGTTTCTTGGTTGCCTTTGCGGGCTTTGCCGATTTCTCCTCTGCGGTGGCGCAGGGATATTCGACCGATTTGTCGCACGCGGCGCAATAGTCGTATGAGCCGCAGGTATCGAAACCTTTATCAACGCTGTCGTTCCACTTGCGGACGTCCAGCTCTTGCTGTCTTTCTTGCTTGTCCATTGTTATGACCTCCTGATAAATTCCTTTATCGACAACGTTATAGCACCATTTCGGCGCATTGTCAAACAATTTGCGCAAAAAAGATAATTTTCTCAAAACAGCCTTTTTGGGCGGCGTCGGCATAGCGTTCCGCTCTATGCGCGCACTCCCGTCATCTGCTCTCTGAGCTGCGAGAGAAGCGCAAGCAATTCACGATAATTCTTCACTTCGTGATCGGGCGTCGCGACGTCTGCGGTCTGCCCTTTGCGATTGAACCATATCGACGTGATCCCGGCGCAATTCGCCCCGGCTATATCCGACGTCAGCGAGTCGCCGACGAGCACGGTGCGCGAGATGTCGAATGCGTCTATCCTGTCTTCGACATATTTGAAAAATTGGGGATATGGTTTGGAATATCCGGCAGTTTCGGAATAGAATATCCTCTCGAATTTGTCCGCGATCTTCGCCTTCTCGAGCCGCTTGAGCTGCGTCGCCTCCGCGCCGTTGGTGACGATGAACAGCCTGTCCGTCTCGTTGAGCCTATCGAGCATCGCCGCGCAGCCGCGGATGACGTAGCACGCGCCCGATAGCGCCTTGCGATAGCACGCTCCTGCCGCGACGCTATCCTTCCCTCGTATCCCGAAACGCTTGAACAAAATATCAAAGCGCATGCGATCGAGCTGCTTGCGCGTGATCATATTGTCCTCGATCAGTTTCCAGCACGCGAGATTTATCTCCGAATATGCCGCGATCAGCTCCTCGGTCGGCTCTATCCCGAAAGTGAGCAATGTGTGCGTGATCGCCTTGCGCTCCGACTTGGCGAAGTCGAGCAAGGTGTCATCTACGTCGAACAATATTATCAAGCCTTTTTTCATGGTCTGCGGTAGGTCTCGGGGTCGAACATCGGATAGCGGTGTTTGTCCTCATCGCTGATCTTGCGCACCACTCTGCACGGCACGCCGACGGCGACGACTCCCGACGGGATGTCTCGCGTCACGACGCTGCCCGATCCGATGACGGTGTTGTCGCCGATCGTCACTCCTGCAAGCACGGTGCAGCCCACGCCGAACCACACGTTGTTGCCGACTTTGATGGGCTTGGCGATCTCCAATCCCGCCTTGCGCTGATCGGGATCGGTCGGATGCTCCGCAGTCGTGAAAGTGCAGTTGGGGGCGATGAACACATTGTCGCCGAAAGATATGCCGGCTCCGTCCTGCATAATTGTGTTGTGGTTGGCGTAGAACTTTGCGCCGACGGTGATGTTGTAGCCGTAGTCGCACCAAAACGGCGGCACGAACGCAGTGTCGTCGTCCATGCGCCCGAGCAAGTCGCGCAATATGGCGAGCTGTCCCTCCCTATCGTTGGGGCTGAGCGCGTTGTAGCGCCAGCACTTGTCCTTGGCTTTGACTATCTGCGCCTCGTATTCGGGATTGTAGCAGCCTTGGAACAGGCAGTCAATGGGGATCAGCGGTTTGTCCATGATTTCTCCTTCAATAATTTATATGCGCCAATGATCGACACCGGCACGAAAAAACGCGCCCGAAGGCGCGCAAATTCAATTCCATCTCTCGCTCTCGTCGAGCACTACTTTGCCCTCTTTGAGCGTCGCCTGCACGTCGATGACGCGCTGGTTGTCCGAGCCTTTGAACTTCGCCTCATAGGTGCGGCGAGCTTGGATGAACGGCCCGTCCACGAGCGTATCGAGCTGCGCGAGCAGATCCATGGCTCCGTCCACTTTGCCTGCGAGCAAGTCCTCGGCGAGATAGCCGGTATAGCAAGCTATGTCGTCCACGCCTCGTGCGCGGAACTTCGCCGCCAGCTCCGCGAGCGCGCGAGCTTGGCACATCGGCTCTCCGCCGCTGAACGTCACTCCGCACAACAGCGGATTGCGCATCCCCTGCTCCAACAGCTCGTCCACTTCGGCGTCCTTGCCTCCGGCAAAGTCGTGCGTCTGCGGATTGTGGCAGCCGGGGCAATGGTGCGGACAGCCCTGCACGAATATCGCAAATCTCAGTCCGGGGCCGTCGGTGATCGAATCTCCGACGGTGCCGGCAAGACGTATCTTGGTCATTTCAGCCCGTCAAGTCCGTGCTTGACTCTGTCTTTTTCTTCGGCGCGCTTGGCGTTGTTGAATCTGTCGAGGGTGCCGACGAGGTAGCCGGTGATGCGGCGGATGCGCTCGAATCCGAACTCGCCGTCATGCTCCTTGCGGCCGCACTTGGGGCAGCACTCACCGATGATGCCGCTGTATCCGCAGACGGGATCGCGGTCGAAGGGGTGGTTGATCGAGCCGTAGCCGACGCCCGCCTCTTTCATGCATCTGACGATCTTCTCAAAGGCTTCGATGTTGTTGGCGGTGTCGCCGTCGAGCTCGACATAACTGATGTGTCCCGCATTGGTGAGCGCGTGGAAAGGAGCCTCGATCTGGATCTTTTCGTAGGCGCTGATGTTGTAATAGACGGGCACATGGAAAGAGTTGGTGTAGTACTCTCTGTCGGTGACGCCGGGGATGACGCCGAACTTCTTCTTGTCTATGCGCACGAATCTGCCCGAGAGTCCCTCTGCCGGCGTGGCGATGAGTCCGAAGTTGAGCCCCGTCTTTTGGGACATTCTGTCGAGGTACTCCCTCATGAATCTGACGATGTCCATGCCGAGGTTGAGCGACTCTTTGCTTTCGCCGTGATGCTTGCCGGTCAACGCGACGAGCGTCTCGGCAAGGCCGATGAAACCGACGGAGAGAGTGCCGTGTTTGAGCACTTCGCCGACTTCGTCGTTGGGCCCGAGCTTCTCGGAATCTATCCATACGCCCTGCCCCATGAGGAAGGGGAAGTTCTTGACCTTCTTCTTGGACTGGATCTTGAATCTGTCGAGCAGCTGACGCACGACGAGATCCATCTTGCGCTCCAATTCTTCAAAGAACCAATCGACGTTGCCCTTGCTCTTGATGCCGATGCGCGGCAAGTTGATCGAAGTGAAGGACAGGTTGCCTCTGCCGTAAGTGATCTCGCGAGAAGGATCGTAGACGTTGCCCATAACGCGGGTGCGGCAGCCCATGTACGCGATCTCGGTCTCAGGATGTCCCGGCTTGTAGTATTGCAGGTTGAACGGCGCGTCGATGAACGAGAAGTTGGGGAACAATCTCTTTGCGCTGACCTTGCAGGCAAGCTTGAACATATCGTAGTTGGGATCTTGCTTGTTGTAGTTGACGCCCTCCTTGACCTTGAAGATGTGGATCGGGAAGATCGGCGTCTCGCCGAATCCGAGTCCCGCTTCCTCGGCGAGAAGGATGTTCTTGATGACCATCCTGCCCTCGGGAGAGGTGTCGGTACCGTAGTTGATCGAGCTGAACGGCGTCTGCGCGCCTGCACGGGAGTGCATCGTGTTGAGGTTGTGGATCAAAGCCTCCATAGCCTGATAGGTCGCGCGGTCGGTCTCGCGGTCCGCATTCTCTTTTGCGAACTTCTTCGCGCGCTTGAAGTCATCCTCGGGGATGTCTTTGAACGCTTCCCTCTCCGCCTTGTCATAGTCCTTGTTGCCGGCAAGGCAGGGATAGACGCCCTTCTCGTTCTCTATCTTCTTGATGATCTTCTTGACGTCGTCGACCGAGAGCGGACTGTTGTCGATCAGCTCGATCGCCTTCGCAAGATTGGACGCATACAACTTTTTGTATGTCTTTACGACGCCCGGAGCGAGGCTATAATCGAAGTTGGGGATGGACTGACCGCCGTGCTGATCGTTCTGGTTGGACTGAATGGCGATGCAGGCGAGAGCCGCATAGCTCTGGATGTCGTTGGGCTCGCGCAAAAAGCCGTGTCCCGTCGAGAAGCCGCCCTTGAACAGCTTGAGCAGATCGATCTGGCAGCACGTCGTCGTCAGCGTGTAGAAGTCAAAGTCGTGGATGTGGATGTCGCCCTCGCGATGCGCCTTGCTCTGCTCGGGAGAGAGGATGTACTTGGCATAGTAGTCCTTGGCGCCCTCGCTGCCGTATTTGAGCATCGTACCCATCGCGGTGTCGCCGTCGATGTTGGCGTTGTCGCGCTTCATGTCGCTGTCGCCGGCGTCGGTGAAAGTCAGCTCGTTGTATATGCGCATGAGCGCGGTGTTCATCTCGCGCGACTTGGTGCGCTCGGCACGGTAGAGTATGTACTTTTTGGCGATGTAGGCATAGCCGTTCTCCATCAACACCTTCTCGACCATGTCTTGGATGTCCTCGATGGTGGGGCTGTTGCCGCTGCCCTCGTACTTGTCGACAAGACGCTCTTCGACGAGGCGCGCAAGCCTTGCGCACTCCTGCTCGTCCTTGCGTCCTGCGGACGCCATTGCCTTGCCGATCGCGGTCTGGATCTTGGTGATGTCGTACGGAACTCTTCTGCCGTCGCGTTTGATTATGGTGTCGAACATACTCTTCCTCCTCGTTTCGCTACTACACAATATATTGTGGTGCAGAGCGAAAATTCATCCCTTATTTTGTATTTGCTTAATTATGATAACATAGAAGGCAATCACTGTCAACGGCTGTATCGAAAATAAATAAGGAAATTTTGACACAAAAACACTTGACAAATTTTCATACATTGAGTGTACTCAAATGTACTTTTTCAAGCGTTGTTTCACAGCCGAAAAAGGGCTATATCCACATATGCGGAATTCCTGCGCCGACAAAGAACCGCGCTCCGCCGAAAACGGAACGCGGACCGCAGATCGCGCTTGACGGACGCGGCGCGTATTATGTACGATCCGTATCCGACGCCGCCTCGGGAATGGGCAGCGATCTTATCTTTTGCGCAAACTTTTGCAGCTTCTCTTTGAGAAAATCCATCACCGCGAGATAGTCGTCGACGTTCTTCATCAAGAACGGATCGGGAACCTTTTCGTATCTCCCCTCCGCATACTCGGACAGCGTGACGAACTTGCGATGATAGCGCAGCGGCAACACGAATTTGTTGGCGCGCGACATGCCGACGATCAAGTCCGCCTCGTCGAACAGACGCCTGTCTCCCCACTTGAACGACGGCTTGTGCGAATCTATGTACGCCGCGTCAAAGCCCTCGCGCAAAAGCGCGACGCGCGCCATCGGATGTATCTTGTACATACGGTTGAACACCGCGGCGGACGCGACCTTGTCCACGCGCGCGGCAAGCTCGGGATCCTTCTCGACCATATCGCGGAACACGTATTCGCAAAACGGCGAGCGGCAGATGTTGGAAGAACAGACAAACAATATATTCATATATAGATGATACTATATACGCGCGCGCAGAGGCAAGCGTTTTCAGATCTTGCCGTCGGCGTAATCTGCAAGCGTCGCGACGAAGTCGTCGAGGAAGGCGCGCACCCTCTTCTTCTCTTGGAGCGAGCACTTCTCGCAGATCGTGAACGTCGCCGCGCCGTTGAACGTCGTGCTGGCGATCTGGATGTACGGCTTGTACTTGATCGTGCCTGTGAAGAATGCGTCCGCCGCCTCCGCGTGCGGCAGGTCGATGTCCGCCTTGTCTATGACGCCCATATTGCTCATCGTGAAGAGCGGATTGCTGTAACCTATCTTGACGAGCAGCGAGCCGATCGCGAACGGGAATGACAGTCCGAACTTCATCAGCGGCAGTCCCGCCATGCCGAGCAGCGGATCCGACTTGTGCGGCGCGAGCGCCGCCTTGACGCGCGAGAGCGTATCGGCAAAGTCGGAGCCTATCCCCTGCGTCAGTTTGCACGGCATATAGGACGTCAGATTGGTGAAGCCCTCGGTCGCGTTGTCTTTGAGATAGCGGCGCATATCGAGCATCGAGGTCACCTCCGCCTGCTCGGACGGCGCGAGTCCGCACGCGCCCTTGATCGCAGTGAAGTATGCGGCGAGATAGATGTCGTTGACGGTATAGCCGTCGGCCTTGCCGCGCGCTTTGAGAGCGGAGAGTTTTTCGGCAGGCAGCTGCGCGCGTATGATGTGCGGTATATCGTAACTGTTTGCACCGTCGAACGGGAACTTGTTGGCTATCTTGGTGCGCGATACGTTGCGATAGAGTCCGAGCGCCTTCTTGCGCAGATCATCGGGCAGATCGCGATAGATCTGACTTGCGCTGCGAGAGCCGTTCTTGACCTGCGGCTCAAAGTCGGGATCGTCGCAAAGTCCGCGATAGGTCTCGACGATCTTTTTGACAAGCGCGATGAAGTCCCTGCCGTCCAAGCAGATGTGGTTGATCACAAGACAGAGCACCGCTCTGTCCTCGTGCATTATCATCGTCGCCTTGAATTGCATCTTGCCGCGATAGTCGACGCGATCGGTCAAGATGCTCTCCATCTTGTCATAGGAGATGACTCCGCGTATAACTTCGAGCATCTCGTCGTCGGAATAGTCCTCATTGACGCGCCAATAGGGTCTGACGGGATTAGGAACAAACGACGAGTGCAACACGTCCACCTTGTCAACGACCTTGCGGATCGCCTTGCGCATCAAGTCCTCGTCTACACTGCCGTGATAGACGACGGCGCAGTGTATCATTCCGTCGTAATAGTTGCGGAATATATATTGTACCTCATCCCACATCTCGGCGTTTATCTTTTTCATTTCCACCTCTCTTCAAAAAATTAGGGCGCCAACAACAACGTCGTCGGCACCCTTGACGATTGCATTATATATTAGGGCGTACCTATAGCGCAAGCAGAATGAGCACGTTTTTTGCCATATCATATATATTCTTGCTATTTGTCTACTATTCTACACATGGCGTGTAACTCCCATATCTGTCGAGCGAGCGGAAAAGAGCATGCGGGGAGCATTCTGCGGACACGGTGTTGGTAATATATAGTAATTGATAATAATTGATACTAATTGATACTATTGAATACTTCGGACGCATTCACAGCCGCTTCGCCGACAGGGAAAGAGATGGCGAAAATTTTGTTGCAAAAACGGTGGACGAGAACAAACTATTTTGATACAATGTTGCGGCATCAACTTTTCGGAGAACACAATGAAGAATTTTGGAGAAACCAACGACAAACCCAAAACAGACGGAGCCGTCGACGAAAGCGCAGTATCGCCGAAAGTCCTCGGCGACTGCGACGTCAAACGCGGCGCAACAGCCGACATTGCCGACGAAAATGCGGGCGATATGAGCCAATGCGAATACTCCCCTCGCTCCGACGGAGACGCAGCCGACGAGATCGTCGAAGCTGCGGACAGTCTCGACGGCGCCGTCGACATTGACGCAAACGCGACACAGTCGTCCGCGATTGCCGTGGTTTCGAAAGAAGGCGGAAGTTCGGACAGCGCTGCCGCCGATGACGCACATCCGTCCGATGTCGCCGCAAATGCCGACGACGGCGCAAGCGGCAAAAAGCCGAGCATATGGCGCAGACTGTGGCAATGGATCAAGAACACCGTGCCCGGAGTGCTGCTCTGCGCGCTGATCGCGGTGCCGTCATGGTTGCTCGGCAAGCTCGTACCCGTGATAGGCAGCGCGGTGTTTGCTATCCTCTTCGGCATGATCATCGCCTTTTTCAAGCGCCCCAAGATCTTGGAGAAAGGGATCAAGTTCACTTCCAAGAAGGTATTGCAGGCAAGCATAGTCTTCCTCGGATTCGGTATGGACTTTTACACCGTGCTCGAAGTGGGCGGCGACTCGCTGCTGATCATTCTGTCCACGATCACGACTTCGCTGGTCGTCGCGTTCGTGATGAGCAAACTGCTCAAAATTCCGTCCGGCGTCGCCACTCTCGTCGGCGTCGGCTCGTCGATCTGCGGAGGCTCCGCGATCGCCGCGACCGCGCCCGTCATCAAAGCAAAAGACTCCGACGTCGCAACTTCGATCTCCGTGATCTTCTTGTTCAACGTCATCGCCGCATTCACTTTCCCCGCGCTCGGACAGGCGATGAGCATGAGCGATACGGGCTTCGGCATGTGGGCGGGCACCGCGATCAACGACACTTCGTCCGTCGTCGCCGCAGGACAGAGCTGGTCGAGCATGACAGGCAGCGATACGGCGCTCCAATACGCGACGATAGTCAAACTGACGCGCACGCTCGCGATCATTCCGATCACGCTCGTTCTCGCCGTCGCGGCAGGGATCAAGGCAAAGCGCAGCGCCGCCGCGCAGGGCACGGGCGTAAAGTTCGACTTCGTCAAGATCTTCCCGTGGTTCGTCATCTTCTTCTTGATCGCGGCGATCGTCAACACATGGCTCTTCCCGGCAGTCGGTATAGGCGAAAGCGTGTCCGACTTCCTCAACGACGCAGGCAAGTTCATGATCGCGCTCGCAATGGCGGCGATCGGGCTCAACACCAACGTCGTCAAGCTCATCCGCACGGGCTGGAAGCCCATTTTGCTCGGTCTGTGCTGCTGGATCGCCATCGCGGCGGTCAGCATCGGGGTGCAGATCGCGATGGGGCTTTGGTGAGTCAAACGCCGCAAGCGGTTCTCGGCGACGGGAGCCGCTTTTTTGCGCTCTGTTCCAAGCATATCCGCGCCATTTCTTCCTCATCTGTTGAAGATGAGCGCGTCGTCGCGATATGTCGCGCATATCGTTGACAGTCCGACTTCTCCGCGCTACAATTATGCGCGGGAAAGTTTGAGAAGGACGTCTTTATGAACTTTTTGTCCACGTTTATCCAAGTGCTGATCGTAGTCGTGCTCGCGGTCCCCGGCTTTGCGCTGCGCAAGGCAAAGCTGCTGCCCGAGAACACCGCCGGCGTCTTCGCCGCGCTGCTGCTCTATGTAGCTCAGCCGTTCTTGATGATGTCGTCCATCCTCGGCAAGACCTTTGAGTCGTCGATGCTCGTCGACTTCGCATGGGTGGCGGCATTCGCCGTCGTCACGCAGCTGGCAGTCTACTTCGCCGCCAAGCTCATCTTCTGCAAGACCAAGCAAGAATCGTCCAAGCGCGCGTGCGTCGCCGCGTCATACCTCGGCAACGTCGGGTTTATGGGCATCCCGGTCATGGAAATGCTCTTCCCGGGCAACAACGACCTGATCCTCTATACCGTCGTCTACAACATCGTGTTCAACGCGATGTGCTGGACGCTGGGCGTCTTTGCGATCACGGGCGACCGCAAGAGCGTACGTCCTATCAAGATCTTGCTCAATCCTCCGACGATCGCGGTGATCATCGCGCTGCCGTTCTTCTTCTGCAACGTCGCCATCCCCGAAGAGATAATGACTCCGATCGGTTACCTCGGCGATATGACGCTGCCGCTGTCCATGATCATCCTCGGCATCCGCCTCGCCGACATGAGCCCGCGCAAGCTCGTCACCGATCCCAAGATCTATTTGGTCGCCTTTGTCAAACTCGTGATCGCGCCGCTGCTCTCGCTGGGCATAGTCATGCTCGTCGCGCTGATCGCGGACATAGACAGATATGTCATCATCGCGCTGTTCATCATCGCGGCGATGCCGTCCGCGTCGAGCACGCTGACATTCGCGGAGCTTTACGGCGGAGATCGAGAGACCGCCGCCGCGGCAACGCTTATGAATACCTTGCTCTGCGTAGTCACGATCCCCGTGCTGATGATGCTCTGCGAAGTGATTTAGCAAAAATTGCGTCGATACGCTTGCCGATTTGCAAAAAATATACTATACTATTTGAGCAAAGCGTGCAGAGTTGTCCGAGAGGTCGATGGTGCAGCACTC
>CALWKR010000011.1 GCA_944381315.1 uncultured Christensenellaceae bacterium | reverse complement strand
CTTTGGGCTGCATGTCCTCCTTCTTGGTAGGATCGGTGCCCATCATCTTGATAAGGAACTTGTTCTCGTTCAAAGATGTCATAATTTCCGTCCTCTTTCATTTTTTAGCTTTTCAGCCATATCAATTTTAACATACAATATCGCCGCGCGCAACCTACGTCATAAAATTTTTTCAAAAAAATTTAATAATTCTTTACAAAAAATATAAAGAAAACGCGCGCACGCGCTCTCGCTCGCGCAAAATAAAAACGCGCCGCTATCGGCGCGCCCTTTCAAAGCGTATAGAACGCCACTCCCAAACTGATCAAAAGCGCTTGGTTGACCTTGGTCATCACCGCCTCGGGGATCTCCCCTATCCTCTCTTTGAGCCGACGCTTGTCGAGAGTGCGGATCTGCTCCAACAGCACCACCGAATCTTTCGCAAGCCCGTACTGCTTTGCGCTCAGCTCTATGTGCGTAGGCAGCTTTGCCTTGCCGAGCCTGCTCGTCACGGCGGCGGCGATCACGGTGGGGCTGTACTTGTTGCCGACGTCGTTCTGCACGATCAGCACGGGACGTATCCCTCCCTGCTCGCTGCCGACGACGGGGCTGAGATCGGCATAATACAATTCTCCTCTCTTTATCATTGCGGTACCTTCGGGTCGATTTGTCCGATACAGCATATGCGCGATCGGACGGCAATGTTAATTGTTGCCACGATCGCCGCGCGCATACCGCAATGAGCCGATATTTATCGCTGCCGCTTCGCCTCGTCCTTTGCCCGAACGATCGCTCTCGCCACGTCGGACGCGAGGACGCCCTGCTCTCCCCACCGCTCTGCGGCGAGCTTTGCCGCCTCGGCGCACAGATACGTCGCCGCGCACGCCGCGTCGGTCAGCTCCGCGCCCTGAGCCGCTATCCCTGCGATCGCGCCCGTCAGCGTATCGCCGCTGCCGCCCTTGGACTGCGCCGCGCTGCCGTTGACGACAAGCGCGCCGCTCGTGCCGTCGGTGACATAGGTGGACGCGCCTTTGAGCAGCACTTTGCAGCCGTGCTCCGCGGCGAACCGCTTTGCCGTCCCCATCGGATCGGCGAGCACCTCTTTGGTGCCCAAGCCCGTCAGCCTGCCGAACTCGCCCGGGTGCGGAGTCAGCAATATGTCCGCCGCCGCGCCGTCGAGCAGAGACGCGTCTGCGGCGAGCGCGTTTAGTCCGTCCGCGTCGACGATCACCTTTGCGTCTCTCGCGAACACGTCGGCGAGTATTTTCCTGTTGACTTCGGTGTTGCCGCCCATGCCCATGCCGACGGCGATCGTGTTGCAGCCCTTCACTGCCGCGTCGAGGGCGGCGGAGTCATAGGCGAGCGCACCTTCGCTGTCGGGCAAAGGCGCAAGCGTGCATTCCGTTATGTCGGCGGCGACGGCGTCGGCGATGCAGTCGGGCACGCAGAGCACGCACAGTCCCGCTCCCGAACGCAGCGCAGTCGCTCCCATCGCCGCGAGCTTTGCCGCGCCTACGAACTTGCGGCAGCCGCCGACGAGCGCGCACTTGCCGTAACTGCCTTTGTTGGTGTTGTTTTTCCGCGGAGGAAAGAGCGCGGCGACGTCTGCGGCGTTCCACACTTTGACTCTTTCGCCAATGATCGGGATGCCTATGTCCGCGACGCACAGCGCGCCCGAAAAGTCCTTGCCGTCACCCAGAAAATGCCCCGTCTTGGCGCTCTGGACAGCGACGGTCGCGTCGGCGCGCACCGCTTTGACGGCAATGCCGCTCGTGCCATCCAAGCCGCTCGCTATGTCCGCGGCGATCACTTTGCCGCGCGCGGCGTTGAGCCTGTCGATGACGTCGGCATACAGTCCTCGCGGCTCGCCCGAAAAGCCGGTGCCGAAAATGCAGTCGACGGCGATGTCGAAGTCGTAATCGCACTCGCCTATCGGGCGCACCGCGGACGGAAACTCATTGCGCAGCGCGTCGCGATAGTACGCCGCGTCGTCGGACGTCTTGTCGGACAGCGCAAAGGCGGTCACGTCCGCGCCTTTGCGCGCCAAGATCAGCGCGGCGGCATAGCCGTCTCCGCCGTTGTTGCCCTTGCCGCAAAAGACATATATCTTGCCTGCCGTGCCGCATCTGTCCGCGATCGCCTCGGCGGCGCGCATCATCAGCGTTTTGGACGGCGTGCCTGCGGCGATGCACGCCCTGTCACTCTCGGCCATAACCGCATTGGTGACGGCATACTCAACTTGGGTCATCTTGGTCCTCCCTCTCGCGTTTGAGCGCGGCGATACAGTGCGACACGTCGTCCCAGCCGTAGCCGCGATAGAGCAGATAGCGCGCGAGCTTGTCGACATAGCCTTGGTCTTCCAAGTCCTTACCGCGCGAATGCTTGCGCGCAAGCTCGAGCGCCGCGTCATAGCCCTCGAAGCCTTTGAGCGCGTCGGCTATGACGTCCGCGCTCACGCCCTTGGCTTTGAGATCGGCTTGCAGCCGCTTGGCTCCCTTGACTTTGCCGTTGATCTCTACATATGCGCGCGCATATTCCGCGTCGTCGAGATAGCCGTAAGACGTCAGCTTGGCGATCGTCCCTTCGACGACGACGCGCCCGAAGCCCTTGTCGTAGAGCTTGCGCGAGACGTTGCGCTCCGTGGACGGATAGCGCGAGATGTAGTCGAGCGCATAGTCGAACGCGCGCTGTCTGTCCGACTCCAAGACTATCTTGTCCAGCGCGTCTTGATCGACCTCTTTGCCGACAAAGAGCGTATGCTTTGCCGCGACGAGCGCGTCGATCGTGCAATAGAACTTGCCGTCCAAATGCAGAACAAGCCTGTCGGGATCCTTCCCTTTTTTTTCGAGCTTGGTGATCTCGCTCATCTCTTCCCTCTCTTGTCCGACTTTTTCGGACGCGCCCCGCGGCGGCTGCCGTCGACGTGCTCCGCACGCTTGGCGGCGACTGCCTCCTGCTTGGTCGGACGCACAAGGCACTGCTTGCCGAATCCTATCAGATCTTCGCGCCCGGCGAGCCTTAGCGCCTCTTTGACCAGCTCATAATTGCGCTTCGCGCCGTATTGCATCAGCGCGCGCTGCATCGCCTTTTCGCGCTTGGAACGCGGCACATAGACTTCTTCGCCGCTGTCGGGATCTATGCCCGTATAGTACATGCAAGTCGACTTGGTCGACGGCGTGGGATAGAAGTCCTGCACCTGCTGCGGCATATAGCCTATCGAATGCAGATACTCCGCGAGCCGCACCGCGTCTTGAAGCGTGCATCCGGGGTGCGACGAGATCAGATACGGCACGAGATATTGCTTTTTTCCGAGCTTGGCATTGAGCGCGTCATACTTCGCCTTGAACTTGCGATAGACTTCGAACGGCGGCTTGTTCATCAATTTCAGCACTCTGTCCGACACATGCTCGGGCGCGACTTTGAGCTGTCCGCTGACGTGATATTTGACCAGCTCGCGCAAGAATTCATCGTTGTCATCGTACATCACATAGTCGAAGCGAATGCCGCTGCGCACGAACACCTTTTTCACCTTTCCCAGCGCGCGCAATTCGCGCAGCAGCTCCAGGTATTCGCGATGCGAGACTTGCAGCGCCGGACACTTGCGCCAGCCTATGCACTGCCTGTCGCGGCACGCGCCGACTTTGAGCTGCTTGGCGCACGCGGGATCGCGGAAATTCGCCGTCGGGCCGCCGACGTCGTGGATATAGCCCTTGAAGTCGGGCATCTCGACGAGTTTTTTCGCCTCCTCGACGATGCTCTCCTTGCTGCGCTTTTGCACTATCCTGCCCTGATGATAGGTCAGCGCGCAATAGTTGCATGAACCGAAACACCCTCTGACCGACGTCAGCGAGAACTCTATCTCGCTCATCGCCGGCACTCCGCGCTTGTAGACGGGATGCGCGCGCCGCTCATACGGCAGCGCATAGACGGCGTCCATCTCCTTGACCGACAGCGGACGCTGCGGCGCGTTTTGGACGAGCCAAGCGCCGCCCTGTCTTTGGACGATGGGCTTGCCTGCAAAGTCGGCGTTGGCGGACTGCATATTGAACGCGGCGACATAGGCGCGCTTGTCCGATCTAACTTCGTCGAACGACGGGCACACAAGCGCCTCTCCTTGCTCGATCGCGCGCTCTATCCTCGACGACAGCTCGCCTGTGAGATAGCAGGTGCCGCGCACGTCCTTTATCCGCGCGAGCGGCACTCCCCTGCGCAGCAGCGCGCAGATGTCGGCGATCGGTCTCTCGCCCATGCCGTAGATCAGCAGATCCGCGCCCGAAGACTCGAGTATGGACGGCAGCACCTTGTCCGCCCAATAGTCGTAGTGCGCCGATCTGCGCAGCGACGCCTCTATGCCGCCGATGACGATCGGCGTTTGCGGAAAAAGCCTCTTCAGCGCGCGGCAATAGACGTCCACGCACCTGTCGGGACGCTTGCCGACGTCGCCGCCCTCGCTGTACACGTCGCGAGTGCGCCTGAGCTTGGCGACCGTATAGTTGTTGACCATGCTGTCGACGACTCCGCCCGTGACGAGGAAGCCTATCTTGGGCTCGCCGAAGCGGCGGTAATCGTCGTCGCACAGCGGCTGCGGCAGCATCGCCACCGAAAAGCCGTACGACTCGAACAGTCTTGACACGATCGCGTGTCCGAACGACGGGTGATCGCAATACGCCTCGCCTATCACATAGACGAAGTCGGGCGCGCCGTCGAGCTCGGACGGGTGAATGGGCAAAAACATGGCTACCTCCGTATCGATTATAACACAGAACGCGCGCGTTGCGCAAAAAATTCGCAAGTCTTGCACGGCGCAGTCCCTTTCGCGACAGCAAAAAGCGCCGCCTTGCACGGGCGGCGCTGCGAATGCGCGTCAGTCGAAGTACTTCACGCCGCTGCGGAAGAGCTGCATATCGTAATTGCCCTCCACATTCTTGTACAGATCTCTGTCGAGACGCTCGGCGTGTCCCATCTTGCCCAGCACTCTGCCGTCGGGCGAGATGATGCCCTCGATGCCGTACATGCTGCCGTTGGGGTTGAACGGCGAGAGCATCGTCGCATTGCCGTCGTCGTCGACGTACTGAGTCGCGACTTGTCCTGCGGCGATCAGCTCGGAGAGCGCCTTGGCTCCCGAAACGAATCTGCCCTCTCCGTGGGAGACGGGAACGCTGAACACGTCGCCGACTTTGACGGACGACAGCCACGGCGACTTGTCGGTCGCGACGCGGATGCGCACCATCGTCGAGACGTGGCGCGAGATGTTGTTGAACGTCAGCGTAGGCGCGTCGGCGAGCTGTTCTCTGACGTCGCCGTAGGGCACGAGCCCCAGCTTGATGAGCGCCTGAAAGCCGTTGCAGATGCCGAGCGCAAGCCCGTCGCGCTTGTAGAGCAACTCCATCACCGCGTCGGCGATCGCCGGATTGCGGAATGTCGTCGCGATGAACTTGCCGCTGCCGTCGGGTTCGTCACCGCCCGAGAAGCCTCCCGGGAAGGCGAGGATCTGCGACCTGCCGAGCTCCTTGACCAAAGCCGCGACGCTCTCTTGGATGTCTTGGGCATTGCGGTTCTTGATCACAAAGACCTTTGCCTTTGCGCCCGCTCTCTCAAACGCTCTCGCCGTATCGTCCTCGCAGTTGGTGCCCGGGAAAGCCGGGATCAGCACGCGCGGCACGGCGAGCTTGACCGTCGACGGAGCGAACGAGCCGTGCGCGGAGATGTTGCGCACTTCGCCGCTTGCAGGCGCCGTGGTCGGATATACCTTTTCGAGCGTACCTTCAAACGCCGCTCTCGCGTCCGCCGTCGAGACGACGTCTTTGCCGAGCACGAACGCGTCGCCCTGCACTCTCGCGACGAGTCTCGCGCCGAGCGGCGCAAGTCCTGCGTCGTCGTCCGCCTCAAAGTATATGTCGCCGAACTTGGGCGCGAAGTCGTCCGCACCGACGCGCTCGAACTTGCAGCCCAAGTCGTTGCCGAGACAGCTCTTGACGATCGCCGCCGCCAAGCCGCCCTCCTCGACGACGCCGGCAGCGCGGATCGCGCCGCGGTCGATCGCGGAGTGAAGCGCCGCATAGATGTCGAGCGCCGCCGCAAAGTCGGGCACGTCGTACTTGTCGCGCGGTATCGCGATCGCATAGACGTTGCCTTCTCCTTCGGGGAAAGTGTTGGAGATGAGCTTGCTCGCCTTGTAGACGCCCATGCCGAAGCATATCAATGTCGGCGGAACGTCGATGTGCTCGAACGTGCCGCTCATACTGTCCTTGCCGCCTATCGCGCCGAGCCCGAGGCCTATCTGGGCATAGAGCGCGCCGAGGAGTGCGGACAGAGGCTGTCCCCATCTCTCCGGATCCTTGTTGAGGCGCATGAAGAACTCTTGCAGCGACAGTCTGACCGTGTCGATCGGGACGCCGCTCGCAGCGAGCTTGGACGCCGCCGTGAGGATGGAGTGTATCGCGCCGACGAACGGCGAATCTTCAAGCAGTTGCGGCGAGCATCCGAACGCGGAAACCGTGACGGCGTCCGTCTCGCCGTCCACGGGCGGCTTGGCAGCCATCACGCTCGCCGGAGTGAGCTGGCGCTTGCCGCCGAAAGGCATAAGCACGCTGCGCGCTCCTATCGTGGAGTCGAACATCTCGCCCATGCCCTTTTGCGAACAGACGTTGAGTCTTGACAGCTCGCCGAGCAGCGCGCCGCGCAGATCGCCGTCCTCGACAGCCTTGACCGTCGCGGGACGCGCGGTCTTGAGATAGCCGGACGGAGCGTCGACGATCTTTGCGCTCTGGCGCTGTTTTACGCCGTTGGTGTCGAGGAAAGCCCTCTTCAAATCGACGATGACTTTGCCTGCGAAGAACATACGCATACTGCCCGTGTCCGTCACCTCGGCGACTGCCGTCGCATTGAGGTTCTCGGCAGCGGCGAGCTCGCGGAACTTGTCCACCGACTGTGCCGCGACGACGACCGCCATGCGCTCCTGCGACTCCGAGATCGCAAGCTCGGTGCCACTCAGTCCCTCATATTTTTTGGGTACTCTGTCGAGATAGATGTCAAGGCTGTCCGCCAGCTCTCCTATCGCGACGGAGACGCCGCCCGCGCCGAAATCGTTGCATTTGAGGATGAGTTTGCTCGCCTCGGGATTGCGGAAAAGGCGCTGCAGCTTGCGCTCGGTGGGCGGATTGCCCTTTTGCACTTCCGCGCCGCAGACTTCGACCGACTTCTCGGTGTGCGCCTT
>CALWKR010000010.1 GCA_944381315.1 uncultured Christensenellaceae bacterium | reverse complement strand
TTCCATTCCGAAAAATTAGTTTTTCGAAAATCATAGGCTATTTTTTCGCCCTTTCGGAAAATTTTTCGAAAATTTGCTCTCAAATGTTTGACATCGCCGCCGCTCGGGTTTATACTTTCGCCATAAGACAACGGCGTCGTATATGCGGCGCCGTTCCGCATATACGGCTCCCGCGCACAAAGGAGTGCCCCCGTCGGGGCGCTCTGTTTTTTTGGAGGAGTCTATGATCCCACTGCTTTCCGCACAGCTGTCGGACGTCTATGCCGACCTCACCGAAGGAGACTTTGTCTGGGTGCTTGTCGGCATCTGTCTCGTCTTCTTTATGCAAGCCGGTTTCGCGATGGTCGAAACGGGCTTTACGCGCGCCAAGAACGCCGGCAACATCATCATGAAGAACTTGCTCGACTTCTGCCTCGGCACCGTCGCCTTCCTCATCCTCGGCTACGGACTGATGCACGGCTCGGACATCGGCGGCGTCTTGGGCGATCCGTCCGGACTCGGCGCGATCTATTCTTCTTTCACAAGCGGCGATATGCTCAAAGTGATGTTCCACCTCGTCTTCTGCGCTACGGCGGCGACGATCGTCTCGGGCGCTATGGCGGAACGCACCAACTTCCTCGCCTATTGCGTCTACAGCTTCGTGATCTCGCTGGTCGTCTATCCGATCTCGGGGCACTGGATCTGGGGCGGCGGCTGGCTGTCCGATCTCGGTTTCCACGACTTCGCAGGTTCCGCCGCAGTCCACCTCGTCGGCGGCACGGCGGCATTCGTCGGAGCGGCTATCCTCGGCCCGCGCATCGGCAAGTACGAGCCCAAGCTCGGCGTCGTCGACAAGAAGGGACGTCCCGTCCTCGAATCCAAGGCGATCCCCGGACACTCGCTCACGCTCGGCGCGCTGGGCGTGTTCATCCTCTGGTTCGGATGGTACGGCTTCAACGGCTCGTCCGCATACGCCGTCGACGACTCCGCCGCGAGAGTGTTCATAGCGACGACGGTCGCGCCGTCTGTCTCCACGATCACGGCGATGGCGATCACTTGGATCAAATACGGCAAGCCCGACATCTCGATGACGCTCAACGGCTCCCTCGCGGGACTGGTCGCGGTCACCGCAGGCTGCGACGCAGTCTCCGTCCCCGGCGCCGCCGTGATCGGCGTGATAGCGGGCTTTGTCGTCGTGTTCGGCATAGAGTTCATTGACAAAAAACTCCACATCGACGATCCCGTCGGCGCGATCGGCGTACACGCGCTGTGCGGCGCGACAGGCACCGTCGCGGTAGGCTTTTTCGACATGAACAGCGGCGTCATCAGCGGCTTTATCTACAACGACTCGCTGACCGCGTCCCAAGCGTTCGGCTACCTGGGCGTGCAGATCCTCGGCGTCGTCGTTGTCGTCGCGTGGGTCGGCGTCACGATGACGATAATGTTCGCGCTGATGAAGAAGTTCAAGTTCCTGCGTGCAAGCGCCGCTGACGAGCTGATCGGCCTCGACTCTTCCGAGCACGGCCTCGCAAGCTCCTATGCGGACTTCATGCCCGTGCCCTCGGTGATGCTCTCCGACGACGCGCCCTCTCCCAAGCTCGTCTCGCCGTATCCGCAAGGACAAGTCCCCGTCGCCGCGGCGGTGCCCGTCTCCACGACTTCGACGGACGGCGACCACACGTTCTCCAAAGTGTCGATCGTCACTCGCCCCGACAAGTTCGACGTGCTCAAAAAGGCGATGGACGACATAGGCATCACCGGCATGACCCTGACGCAAGTCAAGGGCTGCGGCTTGCAGCGCGGCTCCACCCAATATTACCGCGGCTCCAAGATAGACATGAAGCTGCTGCCCAAGATCAAGTTGGAGATGGTCGTCACCAAGATCCCCGTCCAAACCGTCGTCGACGCCGCGAAGAAGGCGCTGTACACCGGCAACTACGGCGACGGCAAGATCTTTGTCTACGACGTGCGCAACGTGATCAAGATCCGCACCGGCGAAGAGGGATACGCCGCGTTGCAGGACGAAGAAGAATAGCCTGAACGGCGGCTTTGCCGCAAACATCACTACATCTCAAAAACAGGGTCTCTCGGCGATCGAGAGGCCCTGTTTTTTCGTGCCTGTGTTTGTTTGGTTTATTATTTCGCCGCCGCTTCTCTGATCGCCGCAATAGCGTTGAGCGTGCGCGGATAGCCGATGTACGGCATGCATTGAGTGATGACGTCGACAAGGAACGCGGCGCTGTTGCCCACTCTCAGATTGGCTGCGGTGTGGCTCTTGAGCTGAGGCTCGCAGCCGCCCTGCGCAGCCAGCAGGCAGAAGGTGACCATCTCCCTCTCGGCATAGCTCAGCACTCCTCGCGTATAGTAGTCGCCGAAGCAGTTCTTGACGAGCCACTTGTTTATGTTGCCGCTAAATGCGTCGCCGCTGTCGGCAAAGCCCTTCATCTGCGCGCCGAAGATCTCGATCTGAGCGCGCTCGCCGCGCTCCAAGCGCTCGGTCTCGTCGGCGGCGCTCCCCTCGCCTCCGGCTCCGAGGATCCTGTCAGCTATCTTCAAGAACGGATAGACTCTGCCTATCCCCATATAGGCGACGGCTTGATAGAGCACTTCGCGCACTTCGGCGGCGCTCGGTCCGCTCTCGACTATGCGCGGCAGCGCCACTTCGAAATAGTCCGACGACTGACTGCCGACTAGCACGCTGACGACCGCGATACCGCGAGTGCGCTCGTCGAGCGATGTGCTCGGAAGTACGTCCTCGGACAAGAAGTTGTCCAGCACGGCGCTGAGCGCGGGGTTGAGGAATCCCACCTCTTTGCCCAACGTCTTGTCGCTTGTTTTGCTCATTTCGTCATCTTCCATAATAGCACCTCGTTGGTTTTCGCTCTCATTATAGATCACGATCTCGCCAAATGCAAGACCGAGTGCCAAATATTTTTGCTATTGCAGCAAAAAGCGGCGCAAAATCTTGCTCCGCCGACGATATTCCGAAAAATTCGTGATTGCGCCGCGCCCGATCTGCGCCGCTCTCCGCGGCGAAACGGGATCGAAAGCGGCATTCAGACAAAGTAAAGCATTCCGAGCGCCGCCGACATCAATATGATCGCGATGGGCGGCATGGTCTTCTTGCGCACGAGGCGATAGACGACGATGCAGACGACGAGGATGACGAGGATCGCCAGCGCCGTCCAATCGAATTGCCCGACTGCGGAGAAGTCGTTGTATTGCGCATAGAGACAATAGACGACCATCAGCAGTCCCGTGGACAGGATGAGCCCGAGGATGACGGGCGTGATGCAGGCGAACGCAGACTTGACATAGCGGTTCTTCGCAAAGGTGCGGAACACCGCGGCGATAGCGATGATGATGAAGAATGCCGGCAAGACGATGCCTATCGTCGCGATCAGACTGCCCCAAAATCCCGCTTGATCCGAGCCGACGAACGTCGCTATGTTGACTGCTATCGGTCCCGGGGTGGACTCCGCGATCGCGATGTAGTCCATCAGCCTGCTTGCGTCTATCCAGCCGCGCGAAGTCATCTCCTGCTGTATCAGCGGGATCATTCCGTAGCCGCCGCCGAACGACACGACGCCGATCTTCAAGAAGACAAGGAAGAGTTCGAGATATATGCTCATCTTGCTCCCTCCCCGTCGTCTTTGGGCGCGTTTTCGCAAGACGTGTCGTCAATTTTGATTTTTTCTTCCTCTTTTGCGCGCGCGTCGAGAGAGGGCTTTTCCGCCGATCCGCACGGCTGTCCGCCTTCGTCCGCGCGAGCCTGTTCTTCCTTCGCGCTCGCGCTCTTTGTTTCGCAAATCTTTTGCGCGTCGGGACAAGGCTGCTCTGTTTGCTCTCGGCAGGACGGCTGCGCGTCGTCGCAAGGCCGCGTTTGCTCCGCGCAAGACTGTTCCGCATCTCGGCGAGCCTGCCGTATGTCGCCCTCTTCGGACTGCTCTGCATCGCTCTGCTCTCTTTTGAAACGCTGCTCCGAGGTCTCTCCGTCGGCATGAGGCGGCTCGCTCTCGTTGGGATCGCGTACGGCGACGGAATAGGGCTCGCCCTTCTTCTTCGCGCGCACGTCGGAGCATATCTGCAAGATCAAGCCCAGCGCGCCTCCGATCAATATCAGATAGATCGTCGAGAAGTCGACGTTGAAGATGTCTATCAGCGACGCCGCCGCAAACGCAAAGCAGAATATCGCATAAAAGAGCCCGCTCTTCTTCGCCTTCTTGAACATATTTATCCCGGCGAGCGTGATCATCACCGCGACGCCGACGTTGATGCCCTTGAACGCATAGGCGACGGCGGTCAATTGCATGAACGCGTCATAGAAGATCGAGATCAGGTAGATGATGACGAAAGAAGGGATGCAGACCGCGAGCGTCGCGAAAAACGATCCGACGACGCCCATGATCTTGTAGCCGACAAAGGTCGCGCAATTTATCGCGACGGGTCCCGGAGTCGACTCCGCGATCGTGATGATCTCATAGAGCTCGACTTCGCTGATCCACTTCTTGCGCTCGACGTATTCGCGCTCTATCAGCGAGATCATCGCATAGCCGCCGCCGAACGTGAACAGTCCTATCTTGAAGTATGAAAAAAACAGGTCAAGCAAAAGCCGAAGCTTTTGCTTGCCTGTCATGCCTGTGGCGTAATTATCTCTCCGAAAGCGGCTCATACCGTCTTATCTGCACGATGTCCTGGTAGGCAGGTCTGATGATCTTGTCCGCATTGACGAGTTCTTCGAGCCTGTGCGCCGACCATCCTACGATGCGCGCGACGGCGAACATCGGCGTGTACAGCTCGCTCGGGATGCCGAGCATGTTGTAGACAAAGCCGCTGTAAAAGTCGACGTTGGCGCTGACGCCCTTGTAGATCGCGCGCTCGGCGGCGATCGCCTTGGTCGCAAGTCTCTCCACTCTCTCGTAGAAGTCATAGAGCTTGGACTTGCCCTTGGATGCGGAAAGGCGCTTGATGAATTCTTTGAACACTTGCGCACGCGGATCGGACAGCGAATAGACCGCGTGTCCCATGCCGTAGATCAAGCCCTTGTGATCGAACGTCTCCTTGCGCAGGATCTTGAGCAGATACGCATAGATCTCGTCCTCGTCTTTGAGGTCGTGAACGTTCTCGCGTATGTTGCGCATCATTTGGACGACTTTGATGTTGGCGCCGCCGTGCTTGGGGCCTTTGAGAGACGCCAGCGCCGCCGAGATAGCGGAATAGGTGTCCGTGCCCGACGACGTGACGACGCGCGTTGTGAAAGTGGAGTTGTTGCCGCCGCCGTGCTCCATGTGCAATATCAGAGCGAGGTCGAGCACGCTCGCTTCAAGATCGGTGAATTGCTTGTCGGGACGCAGCATCCGCAAGAAGTTTTGCGCGGTCGAGAGCTTCTCGTCCGGGCGGTGTATGTAGAGACTGTCGTCACATATATAGTGATTGTAAGCTTGGTAGCTGTATACGGCGAGCATCGGGAACACGCTGATCAAATAGAGGCATTGCTTGATCACGTTGTTTATGCTTATGTCGTCGAACTTCCTGTCATAGCTCGCGAGAGTGAGCACACTGCGCTGCAAGCCCATCATCATGTCCTTGCTCGGGGCTTTGAGAATGACGTCCTTGGTGAAGTTGCGCGGCAACTTGCGCATGCCTCCGATCAAGCTCTCAAACTCATGGAGCTGATCCTTGTCGGGCAGTTCACCGAGCAGCAACAGATAGGCTATCTCCTCAAAGCCGAAGCGATCGTCGACGATCAGTCCCTTGACGAGGTCGTTGATGCTGTAACCGCGATAGTACAGCTCGCCTTCGCACGGGATGTGCTTGCCGTCTGCGTCCTCTTTGTAGGAGACGATCTTGGAGATGTTGGTGATGCCTGCGACCACGCCCTGCCCCGACTTGTCGCGCAAGCCGCGCTTGACATGGTATTTCTCATAGAGCGAAGTGTCCAAGAGGTAGCCGCTCTTGCACTTCTCTTCGTATTTGCCTATGATTGCTTTTGCGTCGATCATGATTCCTCCTCATTGTCGTACACGACGGTCATTTCGGACGTCGCCGATACGGCGGAGAGCACCGCCCTCTCGACCGCATTGGTCGCCGCCATTTGCAATAATGCAAAATTGAGCACGGGCGCCCTGCCCGACGACAACGCAAACAGCGTGTCTCCGTCATAGTCCGTGTGCACGGGATATATCGTCCTCGCAAGCCCGTTGTGGCCGGCAGAGGCAAGTTTGTTGGTCTGCACCTTGTCCAATTTCGCGTTGGTGATCAGACAGCCTATCGTCGTGTTGCCCGTCAAGAACTTGAAATATTCGCCGTCCAAGATCTTCTTTTCGGCAAAGGCGAACGAGCCGTCTTTGTTCCTGCATCCGGCGACTATCTTGCCGCTCTCGGGATCGCGCACGTCGCCCAACGCGTTGACCGCGACGACTGCGGTGACATATGCCCCGGCAACGCTCACGGTGGCTGCTCCCACTCCGCTCTTGCACGCATACTTCATGCCGCGCAATTTGCCTACGGTAGCACCCTTGCCTACGCCCACGCTGCCCCATTCGGGCGCTGTACGCATTGCGTTCTCGCACGCGGCGTAGCCCAGCGCAATGTCGGGATGATACAACTGCTTTTCGTTCAGATCAAAGATGACCGCCGCAGGGACGATGGGCACTCTCTTGCCCGATACCGCCAAGCCGTAACCGTGCTCGGACAGCCAATCCATCACTCCGCAAGCGCTTTCCAAGCCGTATGCCGAACCGCCCGTCAACACGATCGCATGCACCTTTTGCGCCGCCTTGGTCGGCGACAACAGATCGGTCTCGCGCGTGCCCGGACCGCCGCCGCGCACGTCCGCGCCGCCCATGCATCCCTTGGGACACAAAATCACCGTGACGCCGTTGTGGCCGTTGTCGGCATGGCCTATCTTTATGCTCTTGGGCAGTCTGATCTCGCTCACAGCTTTTTGAGCACTTCGCCGACTTTCTTCATGTCGCACTTGCCGGCGTAATTGGCTTTGAAGTGGCGCATAACGGCGCCGATGCTCTTGTCGGGCAGTCCCTCGATGACTTGCCTGATCTCGTCCTCGGACATCATGGCGGGGATGAACTTCTTCACCGCCGCGATCTGCCTGTCAAGCTCTTCGACCTTCTCGGGACGCGCCGCCTTGACAAAGCCGTCGCGCTCTTCGTACAGCTCTTTCTCGGTCTTGACCAAGATGTTGACGACGTCGGCGTCGGCGAGCGTCTCTCCCTTCTCGCGCTTGTCTATCGTGGCGAGCATGATCTTGTTGAGTACGACGCTGAAAACTCCGGACACGACTTTGTCCTTGTTCTTCATCGCCTCTATCCTGCTTGCTTTGATCTCGTTTTCCAACATACAGAAACTCCTTTGCCCGAAACGGGCATATCAAACGTTCAAATTACATTATACACTTTTGGGACAAAAAGTCAAGCCGACGCGCCGACGCGCGGCCTGTCAAGCATCCGTAACACATTTTTTATTGTTTTGCTTAGAAAAAATTCAACTATGCCGCCGTCACACGGTTGTCAAGTTTGGGTGACACACTTTTTATTGCTACGCTTAGAAAAATTCAACTATGCCGCCGTCACGCGGTTGTCAAGTTTGGGTGACGCACTTTTTGTTGCTACACTTAGAATGATCCCAACCATGCTGCCGTCACACGGCATGTCAAGTTTGGGTGACATACTTTTTGTAGTTTCGCTTAGAAAAATTCAACTATGCCGCCGTCACACGGTTGTCAAGCTTCCGTGACGCATTTTTTATTGTTTCACTTAGAAAAATTCAACTATGCCGTCGCCACGCGACCTGTCAAGTTTGGGTGACGCACTTTTTGTTTTGTGAGATCGACAAGCAGCCGCACAATGTTAAAATAAAAAAGATGACTCCTTCAAGGAATCATCGACTGTCTTGGTAGCGGCGATCGGATTCGAACCAATGACCTGCCGGGTATGAACCGGCCGCTATAACCAACTAAGCTACGCCGCCATAATGGTTGCGGGGGAAGGATTCGAACCTACGACCTTCGGGTTATGA
>CALWKR010000009.1 GCA_944381315.1 uncultured Christensenellaceae bacterium | reverse complement strand
AGCTACCACGTCGTTTTGACCTTCCCCGAGACCGCCAACTACAATTCGGCGCGCGCCGAGTTTGATTGGACGGTCACCAAGCTGTCGCCGACGATCGACTTCTCCGACACAAAGAAGACGTACAACGGCAAGCAACAGCTCCCGTCCTATCGGGTCAACGGCGCAGTCGACGACGGCTACGGCACAGAGACCGTGAAGATAGAGAAGAGCGGCGCAGTCGTCGCCAACGCGACAGACGCAGGCTCTTACACCGTCACCGTGTCCTTTGAGGACAGCGCCAACTACAATGCGTTCGATGGTTCCGTCGAGTTCACGATCGAAAAATTTGAGATCGAGTTCGTCGGCGATACGACGCAATATGTCTCGCTGAAATATGCGGATGATAGTATCGACACTCCCGATACCGCCGTGACAAGCTATCGAGAGTCCGTCAATGCGGCTCTGCGCGGCGTGGACGGCTACATTCCCGAACAAGATGTCGATGTGAAGTATTTCGGCTTTGACAACGCTCAAACCGAGATCGAAGAGTTTGAATACAGCGACGAGCAAGAATCGGGATTCAACATTTCGTTCGACTACACCGGCGATACGACCAACTATGACTTCACGCCCGTGAGCGTCAAAGTCATCGTCGTCCCGGCAAGTATTGAGATCACAGTCAGATACGGCAGCGACAGTCTGCAAGTCACGGCGGGCGAAGCCGTCGTGGAGTACCAAAAAGGCAGCGAGCTCGCCTCCGAGGCGACGGCGACCTATATGGGGGAGCCTGTCCCCGACGGGGAATTGAGCGTCGTATGGGAAAAGCTGGGCGTCGTCACGAGAGCGGCGGCGGACGGATATGACGGCGCAGGAAGATACAGAGTCACCTATACGCTGACGCATGGCAGCGTGACGATGTCGTCCTCGATCTATGTCACGGTCGAGCCAAAGGCGATCACGGTGACCGCTCCCGATCACACGAGCGTCTATGGCGACGATGTCGACCTTTCGCAACTCGGCAATGAAGTGCAGACAGATATCGACGGAGTGACCGTCGTGTTGGCGCTGACGACCTCTGTCGGCAAATATGCCGCCGCAGGGGATTATGTCGGAGCGATCGACGGCGCGGCAACGCAGATGACGGGCGATGTTCTTTCCAACTATTCCGTCACCGTGCAGAGCGGAGATCTGACGATCTCCAAGCGCAACGTGTGGCTCAAAGCCGTCGACAAGACGGTGACCTACGGCGACGCGTTCGCGCTGACCGAGTTCCGAGTCTACACGTCCGCGGACGCGACCGAGACTTGGGACGGATATGCGTCCGCATCGCAGATCTCGGCTACGCTGTCCGTCGACGAGCAAAAGCTCAATGTCGGCAGTTATGACATCGCAGTCGCTGCCGCAAACAACGACAACTACAACATCCAGTATACGACCGAGAGCGGAAAGCTCGAGGTGCAAAAGCGTGCGGTGACGGTGTCCGTCGCGGACGCCGAGATCACCTACGGAGACAGTGACCTCGCGGCGATGAAGGGCGGCGCGGCAAGTCTGTCGCAAGGTTCTCTCGCCGCCGGCGACGCTATGACAAGCTCGCTCCGACCGATCGATATAGCGCTCGCCGCAGGCGATCATGACGCCGAGGGCAAGATAGAGGCGGAGATCGCGATCAAAGCCGGCGACGCCGATATGACGTCCAACTATGAGATAGCGATCGCGTACGGCACGCTCCGCGTCGCGAAAAAGACTTTGACAGTGACGATCACGGGCTGGACGGACGGAGTGACCGAGGTGACGAGCGGCGGCGAGATCGTCTATTCGGCAAAGCCGTGGAGTCCTTCATACGAGCTCGGCGGCATCGTCGGCGAAGACTCCGTATCTCTCGTCTTCACGGCTCCCGAGGACGCGGGCGATCACGACGTGACGCTCTCGCTCCCCGAGACGGAGAGCAACTATCGCATGGACGAAATTTCCGTGCCCGTGACGATATCTCCGTACGAAACTACGTTCGAGGGACTGACCGAAAAAGCAGAATATACTTACAGAGACGCTATCGCGGAGATCGCGCCGACGATCGTGACGCTGGACGGCGACGCCGATGACGGCAAGGTGACCGTGACTTATCGCAAGGGCAGTGAGTCGGGCTCTCCGATAGACTTCGCGGACATCGCCGACGCAGGCACCTATACCGCGATCGTCAACTATGTCGGTTCCAATTATTCCGTCGGCCGCGCAGTCGTCACTATCGTCATCTCGCCGCTCACGCTGACTGCCGACAGCCTCGGCACTCAAGTCGACGGCGTCGAGCGCGTCTATCAAGCGGCGACGTTCGCGATCGCTCCGAGCGATCTGTTCGAGCCTAACACTACCACCGACATCTTCGACGAGGTGCAGGGCAGCCTTGCCGTCGTCTGCACGGACGAGGACGGCAACGTCGTCTCGCCGCGCGGCGCAGGCAGCTATCGCCTTGCGCTCACTCTCGGCCAAAACGTCAACTTCACCGCCCAAGGCGATCTGCTCCAAGGCGTGACTTTGACGATCGCCAAGGCGACATTTGACTTCACGACCTATCCGCCGCTGACGAGCGGATATGCCGTCACCTACAACGGCTCCGATCTCGCTCCGAACATTGCGAGCGGCATCAACGTGCTGGGCATCAACAACGAGAGCGTCGCCGCGGTCAAGACCTTTGAGTTCACTCCCAAGACGGGCGGAGAGGCGACAGATTCCGTCGTCACTGCCGGCGAATACGACGTGGTGATGACGCTGAGCGGCATGGACAACTACGAAGACAAGTCCATATCCTTTACGCTGACTGTCCAAAAGCTGCTGTTCGACGTGGGCAGAGTGAGCTTTGAGGACTTCGCGACCGACTATGACGCCAACAGCCACGCGATCGTCCCCCAAGGCGTCGAGGGCAACGCCGACGCAGTCGTGCTGCATTCGCAGGTCACCTACGCCGACGAGATGTCCGAGCCCGTCGACTCGCCCAAGAACGCAGGCGTCTATACCGCCACTCTCGAAGTGTTCATCGACGCGCTCAACGGCTCTCACAACGGCACCGATCTGACGAGCACGACATGGACGGACGGCGACGGTACGGAGCATCAAGTCTTCAAGCTGACGATGACCGCCGAGCTGACGATCGACAAGGCGGCGCCGCAAGTCTACATCGACACCGACAAGGACACCGCATTCCACTACAACGGCGCAGGCAGAGACTTCACGGTCGAGATCTCCTCGCCCGACGGCGAGAGCTATACCTATTCCGCCGACGCTGCGGCAAAGAGCGCGACGATCGACGGGCTCGGCACGTTCGAGTTCTGGTATCAGACGACGGACGGCGCCAAGGTGGTCGACGATTCGGGCGCAGCCGTCTCGCCGACGGACGCAGGCTCGTATGTGTTTGCCGCCAAGTTCGTCCCCGAGGACGCAAACTACGCCGAGACGCAATACGTCTTTGACGACGACAAGCAATATCTGATCATCCTGCCGCTGTACATCACGATCGACTACCGCCCGATAGAGGCGAAGTACGGCACGATCCGCAGCCTCGCGGAAGCCAACGATTACGTCGCCGAAAACCTCGCCTATGACTACTACATCAGCGACCTCTATGTCGGCGAGGACATCGACATCTCCAAGATGTTCAACGTCTATGCGGCCGTGGACGCCAACGCCGTGTTCGATTCCGTCGGCGCGGTCGCGGTGGATACTTCCGTTTCCGTAGACAACGCTCACAGCCGCAACATCAGCGTCGTCGAGACGGGAGGCATAAACTTCTCGATCGTCGCCGCCGATGCGGATCAGGCGATGTTCGACGCCGTGCCGCGCACGTTGCGGACCGTCTATGAGCACGGCCGCGCGATCGGCGCCGCCGATATGTGGGGCGACGACGTTCCCGTCATCACCGGCGCGTTCGGCGAGAGCGTGGGCTATACGGTCTCGCTTGACGGCGCGCTCGATTGGAGCGCGGAGGCGGCAGGCGAATATGCGCTCACGCTCGCTCTCGACAGCCCCAACTACGTCGGCGGCAGCGTCCAAGTCGTGCTGACGATCGATCCCAAGACCGTGCACGCGACCTATTCGGCAGACGGCGAGCAGGCAGTCGACGGAGCGATAGAAGCGGTCTGGAATTCCACTCCGCGCGAAGTCACGATCGCTCTCGACGATCCCAACGTCACCGCATCCGCCGTCTATCTCAGCGGCGATCAGACGCTTGCGTCCGCGCCGATAAGCGTGGGCGAATACGTCGTCAGAGCGGCGCTTTCCGACACGTCCAACTATGTCCTTGCCGACGGCGACGAGAGCGTCGTCTTGACGATCAGACAGGGCAGCGTCGATGAAGTCATCGCGAGCTGGCTGCCCGAAGACGCTCGCACGCAGCAATACGGCGGCAGCGGCGTCGATCTGTCGGGCGTCCCGAGCGGATACACGGCGACGGTGACCTATTCCGACGCCGAGGGCAACGCAGTCGCCGACATCGCAAAAGCCAATGTCGGCAGCTACACCGCGTCCGTGTCCGTCATCGGACCCGACGCGACGGGCAGCGCGAGTCTGCCGTTCGCCGTCGTGCCGAGACAGGTGACGGTGACGATCGACGCGTCGGTGGACAAGGGCTCCGTCCCGAGCGTGCAAAACGCGACGGCGAGCGCGAGCTTGCCCGGCGGCGATACCGTCAAGATCACCGCGCTCGAGCCCAAGAAGGACTACGACGTCTCGCTCGACGTGGGCTCTTATGATCTGGGCGAGTGGTTCTCCGCAAGCGTGGAGTTTGCGTCCGGCAACGGCAACTATCAAGCGACGATAGTCCTCGGCACGCTGACCGTGATGCCGTCGGGCGCGCCGCAGGTGGTCTCCGTCACAGCGACGTCCGACACGATCACGATCGTGCTCGCCGAAGCGGCGCTGTACAGCTATAGACTCAACAACAGATGGCGCGACGTGGGAGAAGTCACCGACACGATAGTCGTCTCCTCGCTGCTGTCCGAGCGCGAATACACGATCGCGATCGCTTGGCAGGGCTATCGCGACAAGGCGACAGAGACAAGCGGCACGACGACGATCGATCCGCTGACGCTCAAAGCGGAGATAGACACGATGATGTCCGACGGCCTGACCGCGGACGAGATCGCGCGCTATCAGGAGATCAAACAGAAGTATGACAGCCTCGGCTCGGACGACAAAGCCGTCGTCGCCGAATCGTATGCGGCATACGCCGTGGCTTGCGGCGGCGAGCAGGGCGGCGAGCAGGGCGGCGAGCAAGGCGGAGAACAGACGCCCGTCGAGCCTCCCGAGGGCGGAGACGACGGCGACGGACCCAACGTCGGCGCGATCGTCGGCGGCGTCGTCGGCGGAGTCGCGGGCATTGCCGCGATCGTCGCGATCGTGTTGATCGTGCTCAAAAAGAAGCGCGACCGCCAATGATATAAAAATGCGTGCAGGGACGCGCAAAGACTTTTCGGCGCGCGTCCCTTGTGCTATAATAATGTCGGAATAACAAGCGGAGGAAGCATATGATCTATGCAGACAACGGCGGCTGCGCCTACGGCGCGGCGGACGAAAGGATAGCGCTTTGCCTCGACAGGGCGGCGCAGATGGGCGCCGATACCCCCGACGGCAGATACGATATCGCCGACGGCGTCTACGTCAACGTGATGACATACGAGCCGCGCAGCGCGGATGGAGCGACCTTTGAGCGCCACCGCGAGTGGGCGGACTTGCAATATATCCTCGTCGGCGACGAGTTCATGGGCGTGCCCGATGCAGCCGCCGCGCAGATCGTCGAGCCGTACGATCAAGGCAGGGACATCGAGATCCTCTCCGCGCCGCTGGCGATGCTGCCTATGCGCGAGCGTTGCTGGGCGCTCTTTTTGCCCGGGGAAGGGCACGCGCCGAGCATTGCGCGCGGCAGCGCACGCGTGAAAAAGGCTGTGTTCAAGATCAAGATCTGAGGGGGGAGGAGCAATGGAATATTGGTGGTTCGCGGTCCTGCTTGTGGCGTTAGCCGTCGGCTTGGCCATCTTTGCTTTTTGGCTCAACAAAAAGCCGCAGCTTGCCTATATCATCGTGATGAGCGCATCCTGCGTGCTTCTTGCTTACAAGACGTGCGAGTTCTGCTATTACAGGATAATAGATTATCCCGAATATCCCGTCGAATTTTCGCATTTTTCCTACTTCCTCGTCGGCGCGACGATGTGCACGGGATTCAAAAAGACGCGCTTTTTCTCCGCATTCGCGACGCTTGCGGCAGGGCTTGGCTATATGTTGGGCGGCGTCGTTTCGCCCGACAGTATGGTCACGACGATGTCGTCTACATATTACGTCGTGCTTGCCGTGATTCAGCATGAGCTGCTCTTCTTTATCGGACTTGTCCTGATGTTCGACATAGAGAGATACCGCTACCGCGATCTGTGGATCCCCGTGCTCGGCACGGCGCTCTTCGTCGGCTATTCGCTGCTCGTCTACTACCACTACATCTATCCCGACTACATCAACGTCGACAAGATCGTCATCATCAAGATCGTTCAAGGCACCATCCTCAGCTTCGTGATCGGCGAGGAGAACATGACGCTCGCGATCCAAGTCGTCACCGCAGTCGGCATAGGACTGCTCGTCGTGGGCTGTATGTTTTTGTTCTGTTTTCTCAACAACAAGATGTTCGATCGCAGGGCGAGACTTCACCCCGATCTGCCGCTCGCGGATTCGGATCACGGCATCTTCCCGTGGATACGGCGCAGATACCAAAGCTACAAGGCAAAAAAGCAGAGTAACGGCTTCGCGCAGAGAGTAAAAAGCGGACGGCAGTTTTGCCGTCCGCTTGCCTTTTTGTCTGCGTCGTTGCGTCACATTGCTTTGATGACGTGACGAGGACATTTTTCGAGACACTTCATGCAGCCCGTGCACTTGGAGTAGTCAAAGACGGGCAGATTGTCCTTCATCGTGATCGCGCCGTTGGGACAGGTGCGCGCGCACAGCCCGCAGCCTATGCAGCCCTGCTTGCAAAAAGCCATCGTCTCTTTGCCTCTGCATTGAGTCGAGCAAGCGCAATATACCTTAGCCTTGGCAGGTATGCGTTCGATCACTCCGCGCGGGCACTTGCGCATGCACGCGCCGCAGGAGATGCAGACCGTCTTGTCGACGACGGCGACGCCGTCTTTGACTTTGATCGCGTCGACGGGGCAGACTTCGGCGCAGCTGCCGCCGCCGAGACAGGCGGTGTTGCACAGCTTTACGCCGCCGAGATATTGATCGAGGAAGGCGCAGCCCTCGTTGCCGACATAGCTGTATCTGTCCTCGGCTTGTGCTCCGCCCGAGCACTTGACGACGGCGACGGTCGGCTCTGCGGCGGAGAACTCTATGCCGATCAGCTTGGCGATCTGCTTTTTCTCTTCGTCGGAAGTGACCTTGCAGTCGTCCAGACTCGCCTTGCCGCAGGCGAGACATTGGGCAAAGCCCTCGCAGCCGGTATGGCCGCAGCCGCCGCAGTTGGCGCCTGCGAGATGCTCCAAGATCTTGACGACTTTTTCGTCCTCCTTGATCTTGCACACCTTGGTCACGATCAAGATAAGCACCGCGAACAACACCGCGAGCGCGGCGATTATGCCGAGCACGAGCCCGACTTTGTCCCATTGGACGGAAGCGGAAAGAATCGTTTGCATTGCCGTCACCTCATCCTATCATGTTGAATACATAGAAGCCCATCGCCATAAAGCAAGCCGCGAGCATCGTGATCGGGAAGCCTTTGAGCGCCTTGGGGAGTTTGAGACGATCTATCTTTTCGCGCAGTCCGCTCATTATCACTATCGAAGCCGTAAAGCCCACGCCTGCGAGCAGGCCGTAGAGCACCGCATAGCCGACGTTCATGCTCGTCACGCCGAGAAGACTCATCATCTGCGCCTTGTCGATCACGAGCTCCGCGACGCCGAGCACCGCGCAGTTGGTCGTGATCAGGGGCAGATAGATGCCCATCGCGCGATAGAGCGGCGGCGAGAACTTGCGGATCGCCCTCTCGATCATCTGTACCAGCGCCGCGATGACGAAGATGAACACGATGATCTCCAAGTACTCCAAGCCCAGCGGCACGAGGATGTATTCATACAGCGGATAGGTGATCAGACAGGTGATCGTCATGACCAAAGTGACCGCCACGCCCATGCCGAGCGCGCTGCTCGTCTTTTTGGAGACGCCGAGGAAGGGGCATATGCCGAGGAACTGCACGACGACGAAGTTGTTGACCAACACCGCCATAACTATGATCGTAAAGAAAGTGCCCATCAGTCTTCACCTCCGTTGCTCTTTGCGTCGGCGCTGCCGCGCTCTTTCGCCTCGACGGCGTCGGCGCCGCTCTGCGTACGCGCCGCGATCGCCTCGGCGTCCTCGGCGAGAGTGTTTTGCGGATCGGCGAGGTCGGGCGAGGGCATTATCCTCACCGCAAAGTTCTTGCTGCGGATCTTGTTCTCGACCTTCGCGTAGATGTGGTTGAACAGCGCGATGCTCATGCCGTAGACAAAGAACGCGCCTGCCGACGACGAGAAGAAACCTATCTTGAAGTCCCACAATTGCAGTCCGAACAGCGAGCCGCTGCCCAGCACTTCGCGGATCATCCCCAGCAGCGTCAGCGCACAGGTGAATCCGAGTCCGGTGAACAGCCCGTCCAGCGCGGAGTCGAGCACTTTGTTTTTGCTTGCAAAAGATTCCGCCCTGCCGAGGATGATGCAGTTGACGACGATCAGCGGCAGATAGACGCCCATCGACTCGTACAGCGACGGGATGAACTTGTCCAAGACCATGCGCACGATCGTCACGAACGTTGCGATGATGATGACGAACGCAGGGATGCGCACCGCGTCCGGGATCGCCTTGCGCAGCAGCGAGATGAGCACGTTGGAACAGATCAATATGAATGTGACCGCAAGTCCCATGCCTATCCCGTTGAAGGCGGCGGTGGACAGCGCCAGCGTGGGGCAGGTGCCCAGCACGAGGCGGAAAGTCGGGTTGTTGCGCAGCAAGCCGTCCAGCGAGATCTGCTTGAATCTCTGTCCCGTCATGCTTCACCTCCTTGCGCCAGCACCGTGCGCGCAAAGCACAGCGCGCAGTTGACGGCGTTGTTTATCGCGCGCGACGACATCGTTGCGCCTGCGGCGACGTTGGTTATGCCCGAGCCGCTCTCCGTCGTGAACCAGATCTCGCCGTCGGCGAGCTCGTCGTTGTGCGCGGTGTATACGGCATAGAAGGAGTCGCCGAACTGCGACATCAGCGTTTGCTTGGAATATTCTTCGAGCACGACTTTGTATATCTCGTAGCCGCTCTCGCTCTCGGTCAGCACGACCCACATCGTAACGGTGCCGTTTTTGTAGCCTTCGCCGCCCGTGGAGCGGAGCATATACGCGCCGTTGTCCAGTAGGTACGCTTGGTCTATCGTGCCGTATTCGTTGGTCAGTTGGGCGGCGTCGTATGTCAATGTTTGATAGCCCATCTCTTGACCGTAGACGCTCTCTATCGCTCGGCGCGTCCGCTCTTCGGCGCTGACCGCGAGCAGATCGTTGAGGATCGCGAGCAATCCGCCCGCTACGAGCGCGATCGCGAGCAATACGACTATGCACTTGAACGCTTGGCTCTTCAAAAATTGTTTGACTGTCATTGGGCGTCCTCCTTGCCGGCAGCGCTGCGTTTTTCACGCGCCGCCGCGAGTTTGGATTTGAGCTTCGCCGCAAACGACGGCGCACCGAACACGCGCGGACGCAGATAGGCGTTGAACAGCGGTACGAAGAAGTTCATCAGCAAGATCGCGAACGATACGACTTCTATCTTGGTCGCGGCGCGCAATGCCGCGGTGACTACGCCGAGCAGCGCCATATATATCCAATTGGCTGCGCGCGTGTGAGGAGACGTCACATAGTCCGTCGCCATGAAGATCGCGCCGAGGAACAGGCCTCCCGACAATATCGACGGCAAAAACAAGCCGATGTCCTTGCCTATCGCCGACGCGACAAGTCCCGTGACGACGATGTAGATGACCGGATATTCCCACTTTATGACGCGGCGGACGACGAGATAGACGCCGCCGATCAACAGCGCGAGCTTGCACGTTTCGCCAATGCTGCCGGCAACGCCCGTGCCGAGGAACAGGTCGAGCAGCGATACCGACAGCTCGTTGCCGCCAAGCATAGAGGTCAGCTCCGTCGCTCCGGTGGAGACGGCTCCGCTCGCGCCCGTCGCCGCGACGGGGGAGATGGCGCCGATCGAAGGAGCTATCCAGCCCGAGACCATCACGGATTGGAAGGCGATGAACGCGAACACGCGGCCCGTGATCGCCGGATTGACGATGTTCTTGCCCGTGCCGCCGAACAGCATCTTGACGACGACAACGGCGAATACCGACGACAAAAGCGGCACATACCACGGCGCTTGCGGCGGCAAAGTCAATGCGAGAAGAAGCCCCGTGACTACGCTCGTCAGATCGAATTTTGCCAATATGTCTTTGATTTTTTCGCGTTTTATCAGTCTGAACACGACTTCGGAGACGACTGCCGCGGCGATCGAGATCGCTATGCTCGCCACCGCCGCGCCGCCAAAGTAGATGCAGCCCACGACTGTCGCAGGCAACAGCGCGATCAGCACGTCGAGCATTATGCCGCGCGTCGTGCGCTTGCCTCTTATGTGCGGAGAATCGGATACCAACGGCTTCATGACTTCACCTCACGCAGTTTTTTCTTGCACATCTGTATGCTTTGGACGAGCGCGCGGTTTGCGGGACAGACGTATGCGCAACTGCCGCATTCGATGCAGTTGAGCGCGCCGCCGCGGTCGCGTGCCGCCGCGTAGTCCTCGGCAAGAGTGTAGAAATCTATGTCCATCGGCAACAGATGCATCGGGCATACCTCGGCGCATCTGCCGCAATGTATGCACGCCGTCGGCGCCGAGATCGACGCTTGGCGCGGAGTGAGCACCAAGATGCCGCTGTCCGTCTTGCGGGTGGAGTAGTCGGTCGACAACAGCGTCGCGCCCATCATCGGACCGCCGTCTATGTAGACGCTCGCGTCATCGCTCTCGCCGCCGCATTCGTCGAGCAGCGTGCGGAAAGAGGTGCCTATCCTCGCGCGCAGATTGGCAGGGACTTGGATCGCCTCACCCGACACGGTCACGACGCGGCTCGTCAGCGGCATGCCCAGCTCCACGGCCTCGTATACCGCAAAAGCCGTCGCGACGTTTTGCACGACGACGCCGACGTCGGCAGGCAGCTTGCCGGGCGCGACCTTGCGCCCCGTGCAGGCATAGATCAAATGCTTTTCGGAGCCCATCGGATAGCGCTTGCGCAACTCGGCGACAGCCATGCCTTGCACCGCGTCGAACTTGGCGATCGCGTCGGGCTTGTTCTTCTCGATCGCGACGATGATCCTCTCCACGCCGAGCGCGAGCGCAAGCAGCCGTATGCCGCGAACGAGCTCGTCCGTCTTTTCGATCATCAGCCGATAGTCGCAAGTCAGATACGGCTCGCATTCGGCGCCGTTGACGATCAGCGTGTCCACGGGCGTCCTCGGCGACAGCTTGACAGCCGTCGGGAACCCGGCTCCGCCCATGCCGACTATCCCGGCTTCGCGTATGCGCCCGATCACGCTCTCGCGCGTGAGCTCGCCGAGAGGGGGCAGTGTGCGCACGCGATCGCTGCCGTCGCCCTCGATGACGACGCAGTCGCAGCTTCCGCCTCGCGGCAGAGGGCGCTTTTCGATCGCAACGACCTTGCCGCTTATGCTCGCGTGTACATTGGCGCTGACAGCGCCGTCCGCCTCTGCGATGAGTTGTCCGCGATCGACGACGTCGCCGACGGCGACGACCGGTACCGCCGCTTTGCCGATGTGCTGTGACAGCGCGATCTCGACAGCGGGTGGAGCGGACAGTTCTCTGATCGGAGAGCCGCTGCTCAGACTTTTTTTGTCGTCGATGTGCACTCCGCGAGAGAAAAATTTGGTTTTTATCTTCACATTTCCCTCCGTTGATCTGTGTTGTTTTCTTTATCCTCGTCGACACAGGCACCAAAATTTTGAGGTGCAAGCGTCGGTTCCAGCATCAAAAAATATTTGACGGGTACGCGCGAGAGCAGCAGCAACGCCGCCGTCCCCACAGCCACTCCGCCGATCGCCCCAAGCATGACCAGATAGGGCAGATATGCCGCCGCTTGCGCCGTCATCGAGATCGCGCAAAACAGCAGACATTGCACGACGTTGTGCACGCAAGCCGAGGCGACGCTGACCGCGAGCAGGCTCAAAGACGGCAGCCGCAGCAACAACGCGGACAGCCCTGTCGACACCAGTCCTGCCGCAAGCGAATAGACCATCGACGAGAGCGAGCCGGCGATCAAGTTGCCGATCACGCACTTGACGATCACCGCGACGAATGCGTACGACGGCGAGTATATCGCAAGAATGAGCAAGATGAAGACGTTGCCGAGACCAAGCCTAGCTCCCGGGATCCACATGGGAGGGAGCAGCCCTTCCAGCAAAAAAGCGATGAGACTCAGTGCCGTGAGCATTGCCACTCCGGCGATCCGCCTTGATCGTATTCCCCTTGCCGTACCGTTTGCTCTTTTCACTTGATTTTATTATAATTTACATCAAAATCGTTGTCAACATGCGAGTCAAATTTCCGCGCATTACGCAAAATCTTTAACAAGGGCACCGCCATTGACGGGGAGAGGGCAAGGTTTTGGCTATGTCTTTCGCCCTCACACTGTGTCGCACCTCTCGCTAATACTCTACGAGTATTGACCCACGAGGATGCTCCTTGTTTGAGGGCGAAAT
>CALWKR010000008.1 GCA_944381315.1 uncultured Christensenellaceae bacterium | reverse complement strand
TGCACCATGCAATTCGGCGTCGGGCTGCCTCCCGCGCAAAACGAGAGGTTTACATCCTCAAAACGCGCGCTTGAACAGCTCGATCGCGCAAGAAAAGATATCCCCGAACTTTTCGCGGGCGGCATATGGTGTCAGCCCAACGAAGTCATGTTCACCCCCTTCCCCACCTCGGAAGAGCAGTTCGCCGTCATCCGCGACTACAACCGCGCGCACGCCCTTGACCTCGACGCGCTCGATATCTACGAGCATTGCGATTCGCTGGATTATGTCCCGTCGGGCATAAGCAAAAAGACGGCGGTGACCGCGCTTGCGGAAAAGCTCGGGCTGCCGCTGTCGCGGGTGATCGCGGTGGGCGACGGCGTCAACGATTATCCCATGTTCGAGTGCGCGGGGGTGTCCGTCGGGGTGGATCTGGCATCTCCGGGGCGCGCCGACCGCAATTTCAAGGCGCTTGCGGAGGCGCTCTCTTTCATACTCGGGCTGACCGGCGGAGAGGGTTGAGAAAGGAACGAATTTATGCCTTTCATTCGCTTGTCTTTTTTGCGGAATGTATGTAAAATAATACCCGCGAGCGCGTGAGCTTGCGAAAAACGAAATCAAACCCTTCGGAGGTATCATCTATTATGGCAAAAAATGTCAGAGTTGCTATCAACGGTTTCGGCAGGATCGGCCGTCTTGCGTTCAGGCAGATGTTCGGTGCGGCGGGCTATGAAGTCGTCGCCATCAACGACCTGACCGACTCCAAGATGCTCGCCCATCTTCTCAAGTACGACAGCGCGCAGGGCAGATACGCTCTCGCCGACAAGGTCGAAGCCAAAGAGGGCGCCATCGTCGTCGACGGCAAGGAGATCAAGATCTACGCCGAGAAGAACGCCGCGGATCTTCCCTGGAAGGAGATCGGCGTGGATGTCGTGCTCGAGTGCACCGGCTTCTACACCTCCAAGGCGAAGGCGCAGGCTCACATCGACGCCGGCGCGAAGAAAGTCGTCATCTCCGCTCCCGCGGGCAACGACCTTCCCACCATCGTCTACAGCGTCAACGAGAAGACCCTGACCAAGGACGACACCATCATCTCTGCCGCGTCCTGCACCACCAACTGCCTCGCTCCCATGGCAAAGGCTCTCAACGACTACGCTCCCATCGTCAGCGGCATCATGACCACCGTCCACGCTTACACCGGCGACCAGATGATCCTCGACGGTCCGCAGCGCAAGGGCGATCTGAGAAGATCCAGAGCCGGCGCGCAGAACATCGTTCCCAACAGCACCGGCGCCGCCAAGGCGATCGGCCTCGTCATCCCCGAGCTCAACGGCAAGCTGATCGGTTCCGCTCAGCGCGTTCCGACCGCGACCGGTTCCACGACCATTCTCGTCGCCGTCGTCAAGGGCAAGGACATCACCAAGGAAGGCATCAACAAGGCTATGGAGTCCGAGGCTACCGAGTCCTTCGGCTACAACACCGACGAGATCGTCTCTTCCGACGTCATCGGCATGAAGTACGGCTCGTTGTTCGACGCTACGCAGACCATGGTCAGCAAGATCGACGACGACACCTATCAAGTGCAGGTTGTCTCTTGGTACGACAACGAGAACTCCTACACCAGCCAGATGGTCAGGACCATCAAGTACTTCTCCGAACTCAAGTAAGTACGCTCGGCCCTGCCACAAGGCAGGGCTGCTTTTTTGGAGGGAATCATGGCAAAGAATCAAAGACCCGCTGCCGGCAAGAAGGGCAACATTCTCAGCACCGGCAACATCATCAATCTCGCGGCGTGCGTTGCGATCTGCGTCTCTGTCGTCGTCTTCGTCGTCAACCTCATCCTCAACGCCGTCAACGGCAGCCTCGGCACGGTCGGCACGGTCTTGACCACGATCAAGGACATCTGCGTCGTCGTCGCGCTCGGTTTGCCTGCGCTCAGCTATGCTCACGGCAAAAAGAAGTGGGTCAGGATCGTCATCTACATCCTGCTCGTCGTCTTCCTTGTGCTTGCCATTCTCGGCAACGTGCTCGTCTGACGCAAACATCTTCGGCGGAGGTCATGCCTCCGCCTTTTTTATGCGCTGATTGCCGCCGCGGTTGACTATCGCGCGGCATTGTAGTAAGATATAGCCGTTGGAGGTCATCATGCCCATTTTACAGACGCAGAGATTGGCATTGAGAGCATGGAAGAGCGACGACGCCGCTATGCTCTTTGAGAATTCGCGCGACGCAGACATCGCGCACGGCTGCGATCACCGTCCCTTCGAGAGCAGAGAAGAGGCGCTGACCGCGATCGAGACGGCATACACGCTGCCCGACACATGGGCTGTGACGCTCAAGGACGGGCATCCGATAGGCTTTGTTTCGCTGATAGCCGACACCGAGCGCGCCAGCCGGGCAGGGACGCAGGCGGAGATCTGCTTTTGGATCTCGCGGCATCACAGAGGCGAGGGCTATGCGACAGAAGCGGCCGAGGCGGCGCTCGCCTACGGCTTTGGGACCAAGGGCTACGACAGCGTGTCATGCAACATCTTCGGGCTCAACGACAAGCCGATGAAGACGGCGATCCGTCTCGGCTTCGAGTACGCTTTTGTCGAAAAAGCGCGCCTCTACGACGGCACGATCACGTCTCTCGTCTATACCGCGCTGACGGAAGAGAGTTACCGCTATCGCCACAGATTCGACAGCCGATGACGCCCGTTATGACCACCGAGCGTCTCGTGCTGCGCAAGTTCGAGCGCAAAGACAGAGACGCGCTCGCCGCCGTGCTCGGCGACGAAAAGACCATGTATGCGTGGGAGAGCGCGTTTTCGGACGCGGAGACGGACGCATGGCTGGACAGGCGGATCGCGGAATATCGCGAGCGCGGAGTCGGGATATGGGCGCTCTTTTTGCGCGACGGCACATTCGTAGGTTATTGCGGCATAGGAGAGCAGCAATTTTGCGGCAAAAAAGTGCCGGAGATCGCCTATGCGCTCGACCGCCGTTTTTGGCACAGAGGATACGCGACCGAGGCTGCGCGCAAGTGCGTTGACTACGCTCTCGGCGAGTTGGGCTATGACGCTGTGTACTGCATGGTGCGCGACAACAACAAGGCGTCGATCGCCGTCGCCGAGAGGTTGGGGATGACGCGCTGCGGCAGCGTCGTCAAATGTTGGAAAGGCAAGGAGATGCCCCACATCGTCTTTTGCGCCAAGATGGGACGGCGCCGATTCTTGTGATCTGCAAAAAGCGCCCGATCTCTCGATCGGACGCGTTGGTCGTTTGGGACAGAATGGCGAGAGCGGACAAGCTCGCGCCGTTTTTTTGTGCCCGTGTCTATTTCAGCACTTCTACGTCAAAGATCTCGTCGCACAGTTTCTCCGCATAGAGAGGTTCGTGACTGACGAGGATGACGGCGCCTTCATATGCGGACAGAGCCTCAAAGAGCGCCTCTTTCGCGTTTACGTCGAGGTGGTTGGTCGGCTCGTCGAGCACGAGCAGATTGCTCTCTTTCTGCATCAGCGCGCACAGCTTGATCTTGACCTGTTCGCCGCCCGACAGACTGCCCACCGCCTTGGTGGCGAGCTCTTTTTTTATCCCCACTCCGGCGAGCGCGTTGCGGATATCCTTTTGCGACATTCGCGGATATGTCTCGTTCATGAACGCGATCGCGTTCATCGACGGGGAGCGGAAGACGAGATCTTGTTCGATATAATTGGCTTTGACGTTGGGATTGTATCTGAACGTGCCGCCCACGGCTTTGAGTTTGCCCATCAGCGTTTTGAGCAGCGTCGTCTTGCCTATGCCGTTGGTGCCGCGCACCCACAGCTTGGTCGTGCTCGTCACGTTGAACGAGATCGGCGGCAAGATCGCCTTGCCGTCATAGCCCACGGACAGATCTTTGACTTCGAGCAGATGCTTGGTCACGAGCAGCGTGTAGGGAAAGAAGAATTCGGGCTTGTCCACGGTGATCGGCTTTTGCATGACTTCGATGCGGTCGAGCATTTTTTTGCGGCTGTTCGCCATGCCGGCGGTCGCGGCGCGCGCCTTGTTGCGGGCAATGTATTCTTCCATTCGCTTGATCTCGCGCTGTTGGCGTTCATAGCTGTCGGCATATTGTTTTGCGTTCTGTTCGTGCTGGGCGAGATATTCGTCATAGTTGCCCCAATATTTGCGGATCTGTCCGTTCTCGATATTGATGATGATCTTGCAGACCGCATTGAGGAAGACGGTGTCGTGCGACACGAGGATGAACGTGCCCTTGTAGCCGTCGAGGAACTTGCGCAGCCACTCGATATGTTCGAGATCGAGGAAGTTGGTCGGCTCGTCCAGCAGCATGACGTCAAGATCTTCGAGCAGCAGCTTGGCGAGCATGAGTTTGGCGCGCTGTCCGCCGCTCAGCTTGAAGATGGGAGTGTCATAGCCGAGCGCGCCCACGCCGAGTCCTCCCGCGACCTTTTTTATCTTTGAGTCGAGATCGTAGAATTCCGCTTCTTCGAGCTGCTCCTGCATACGGCTGCTGCGCGAGATCAGCTTGTCCAGCTTGTCGGGATCGCTCTCCGAACCCATCTCGGCATAGAGGGCTTCGAGTTTTTCGTTGAGATCATAGAGGTGAGCGAACGAACTTTGCAGATACTGCATGACGGTTTGGCTCTTGTCGATCTGCGCGTGCTGATCGAGGTAGCCGAAGCGCACTCCGGGCAGCCAGCGGATCTCGCCGGCGTCTTGGGAGAGCCGTCCGGAGATGATGTTCATAAACGTCGATTTGCCTGCGCCGTTGAGGCCGACGACTCCGATGTGTTCGCCGTTGTTGACCGTGAGGTCGGCGTTGTCGAAGAGTACGCGGCTGTCATAGACGTGCGTCAAGCCCTTGATCGTCAAAATGCTCATGCAATCTATTTTACATATCGCACGCGCGCAAGTCAAGCAAAGGGCGGCGCAATGGGCGCGGCGCGGGGCGCGAGCCGAGAAATTTACGAAAAAGAACAAAAAAATTTTGTATATCGATATTGAAACGCGCGTATTTGTATGATATAATAAGGAAAAACGGGAGAGTCCTTCAACGGTTTTATGGAAAAAAGTCTTCAATTGCCCATCTATCTGTTCCACGAAGGGACCAACTACGAGAGCTACAAATTTTTCGCTCCCCACACAGATTCGCCGCGCGGCGGAGTCTGGGTGTTCAGGGTGTGGGCTCCGCACGCGAAGAGCGTATCGGTCGTCGGCGACTTCAACGGCTGGGACGCGGACAAGCACGTCATGCGTCAGATCGCTCCCGGGATCTGGGAAGCCAAGATAGACAAACTTCGCGTTTTCGATACCTACAAATATTGCATCACCGCCGCCGACGGGCGCAAGATCCTCAAGTGCGATCCCTATGCGCTGCACGCCGAGACGGCTCCTGCCAATGCGTCCAAGCTCTATGCGTCGCGCTATACATGGCACGACTCCAAATGGATGGCGGCGCGCGCCAAGCGCGACCCCTATCGCTCGCCGATGAACATCTACGAGGTGCATCTCGGCAGTTGGAAGCGCTATGACGACGGCAACTTTTTTGACTATCGCAAACTTGCGGAAGAGCTGTCCGCCTATTGCCTCTCGATGGGCTACACCCATGTCGAGATCTTGCCTGTGACCGAATATCCTTTCGACGGCAGCTGGGGCTATCAGGTGACGGGCATGTTTGCGCCCACGTCGCGCTACGGCACGCCCGACGACTTCCGTTATTTTGTGGACACGATGCACCGCAAGGGCATCGCCGTCATACTCGACTGGGTGGTCGCGCACTTCCCCAAGGACGAGCACGGACTGTGCGACTTTGACGGACAGGCTCTGTACGAATATGAGGACGAGCTCAAAAAGGAGCACGAGGAGTGGGGCACTCGCGTCTTTGATTACGGCAAGAAAGAAGTGCGCAGCTTCTTGATCTCTTCCGCCAACTATTGGGCGACCGAATTCCACATCGACGGCATACGCATGGACGCCGTCGCGAGCATGCTCTATCTAGACTACGGCAGGAGAGGGGGCGAGTGGAGGCCCAACGCCTTTGGCGGCAACTACAACCTCGAAGCGATCGACTTCATCAAGCAGCTCAACACCGAGATGCTGACCACGCACGAAGGGATGCTGATGATCGCGGAGGAGTCGACCACATTCCCGATGGTCACCAAGCCTGCCTACGACGGCGGCCTCGGCTTCAATTTCAAGTGGAACATGGGGTGGATGAACGATATGCTTTGCTATGTTTCCGCCAATCCCTTCTTCCGCAAGGATATGCACGACAAGGTGACCTTTGCGATCACATACGCTTTTTCGGAAAACTACATTTTGCCGATCTCGCACGACGAGGTCGTGCTCGGCAAGCATTCGCTGCTCGACAAGATGCCGGGCGAATATGCGGAGAAGTTCGCCGCGCTCAAAGCCTTCCTCGGCTTTATGTACGCCCATCCCGGCAAGAAGCTGCTGTTTATGGGCAGCGAGTTCGGGCAGTTCATAGAGTGGGACTACCACAAGCAGCTCGACTGGTTTTTGTTGGAATACGAGAGTCATCGCAGACTTCACGATTTTGTCAGAGAGCTCAACGCCTACTATTTGCAGCATCCCGAGATGTACGATCTCGATTGCAGCTATGACGGCTTCAAGTGGATCTGTGTGGACGACAATACGCAGAACATAGTTTCGTTCAAGCGCGTGGACGAGAAGGGCGACTACACGATCGCAGTCGTCAATTTCAGCCCCGTGCGCAGACAGAGCTATTGCATGGGCGTGCCCGAGATGCGTCGCTACAAGGTGGTCTTGGACAGCAACGAGGTGCGCTTTGGCGGCGACGACGCCGAGCTTGCGGAATACGACGCCGAGGACGGCGAGATGCACGGACAGGAGCAGTTCATCAGGATGGACATTCCTGCCAACAGCGTGCTCTATCTGCGCCCCGGCAAGGCGCTCAAACGCAAGAAGCGCAAGCTCGCCGACGCGGACGACTCAAAGGATGCCAAGCCGAAGTCCGAAAAGACGGGCAAGGCGTCAAAAGCCGCAAAGGCGGACAAGGCCGCAAAAGCCGACGCGGCAGTCAAGCCGACGAAGAAGTCCGACAAAGAGTCCGCGCGCTCGTCCGACGCAAAGACGGACGCAAAGCCGCGCAAGAAGACGGCGGACGCCGCAAAGAAAAACTAATGACGACAACGCGCATCGCGCGAAAAGACAAAAAAGTGATTGGGAGGAAATTATGTATTCCAACAAAAAAGAATGCGTCGCAATGCTTCTCGCAGGAGGTCAGGGCACAAGACTGTACAGCCTGACCGCCCATGTCGCGAAGCCGGCGGTTTCTTTCGGCGGAAAATATCGCATCATCGACTTTCCGCTTTCCAACTGCATCAATTCGGGCATAGACACGATAGGCGTGCTGACGCAGTATCAGCCTTTTGCGCTCAATCAATACATCGGCAACGGCCAGCCGTGGGACCTCGACAGGCTCAACGGCGGCGTCTATGTGCTGCCGCCGTATATGAAGAGCGCCAAGTCGGATTGGTACAAGGGCACCGCCAACGCCATCTACCAGAACATCGACTTCATCGACAAGTTCTCTCCCGACTATGTGCTCGTGCTCTCGGGCGACCATATCTACAAGATGGACTATTCCGAGATGCTCGATTATCACAAGAGCAAGGGCGCGGACTGCACGATCGCGGTCATCAATGTGTCCTTGGACGAGGCGTCGCGCTTCGGCATCATGAACACCAATGCCGACGGCTCTGTCTATGAATTCGAAGAGAAGCCCAAGCAGCCCAAGAGCACCAACGCTTCGATGGGCATCTACATCTTCACATGGCAAGTGCTGCGCAAGTACTTGATTGAGGATGAGGCAGATCCCGACAGCCACAACGACTTCGGCAAGGACGTCATCCCGGCCATGCTCCGCGACGGCCAAAAGCTGTTTGCCTATCGCTTTGACGGCTATTGGAAGGACGTCGGCACGATCAAGAGCCTTTGGGAGGCCAATATGGATCTGATCGACCGCAACAGCGGGCTCAACATCGAAGATTCTTCGTGGAAGATCTACGCGCGCAACGCGGCCGAGCCGCCGCACTTCGTCGGCGATCACGCCGATGTCGAGAACTCGCTCGTCACCGAAGGCTGCGAGATAGACGGCACCGTCCGCAACAGCGTCATCTCCTCGAGAGTGGAGATATGCCGCGGCGCGCTCGTCGAAGACAGCAACATCATGCCGGGCGCCGTTGTCAAAGAGGGCGCGCAGATACATTATGCGATCATAGGCGACGACGCCGTGATCGAAGAGGGAGCCGTGATCGGCGAGGCGCAGGACGGCGTCCCCGTCGAGGACGTCAAGATCACCGTCGTCGGTCCGGGCGCGGTCGTCAAAAAGGGCACGGTAGTCCCCGTTGCCGCAATGGTAGATTGAGGAGGCCGATATGAACAACGAAATGATGAGCATAATATTTGCCAGCGACAACGAGACCAAGCTCAACGAATTGACCATTCACCGCACGACGGCGTCGCTTCCGTTCTGCGGCAGGTACAGATTCATCGACTTCACGCTGTCCAACCTCGTCAACAGCAACATCACGACGATCGGCATCGTCACGCGCAACAACTATTCTTCGCTGATGGACCACATCCGCATGGGCAGAGACTGGGACCTCAACCGCAAGAACAGCGGCATCGCGGTCTTCCCTCCGTATGCGTCCAACACTTCGCGCACCATGTTCAAGGGCAAGATCGAGGCGCTCTACGGCATCCTCGACTACATCGAGAAGGCGACCGAAGAATACGTCGTGCTGACCAACAGCAACATCGCAACCAACCTCGACTTTGAGGACGTCTACGAAAAGCACATCCAAAAGGGCGCCGACATCACGATGCTGACCTATTCGTCGCATCCCACGTCGTCGCGCCGCGTGCTTGTCGACACCGACAAGGACGGCAGAGTGACGGACGCGCGCATCACGTCGACGATCAGCGACGACATCGCCGAGGTCGGGATCAACATCTATTTGATCAAAAAAGATCTGCTGATCCGCCTCATCACCGACAGCTACGAGCGCGGCTACTCCGACTTTGAGAAGCACATCATCCAATACAACGTAGACAAGCTGGGCATCTACACCTATCACGTCGAGGGCTATGCGGCGATCATCGACGACGTCAAGTCCTACTACACCGAGAGCATGCGCATCCTCGACACCGACATCCGCAACGACTTGTTCTATCGTTGCGGCAAGATCTTCACCAAGGTCAAGGACTCGGTGCCCACCAAGTACGGTATCGGCGCGAGCGTGCGCAACTCGTTGATCGCAGACGGCTGCGAGATCAACGGCAGGGTGGAGAACAGCATCCTCTTCCGCGGCGTCGTCGTCGAGGAGGGGGCGTACATCAGCAATTCCATCGTCATGGAAAACGGCAGGATAATGAAGTATTCCGAACTCAGATATACGATCACCGACAAGGACGTGACCGTGACGGAGGACAAGACGATCAGCGGATCGGAGAACTATCCGGTCGTCATCGTCAAGAACAAAATAGTTTGACGGAGGGCAATATGAAGAAGAGCGAAACGGCGGCAAAGACCCAAGCGGTCAAGGCGGAACGCAGCGCGGAAAAGGCGTTGGACAAGGCGGCGGAAGCGCTTGTCGCAGAGGCGGAGAAGCAAGAAAAGAAGTCCGCTCCCAAGCGCAAGACAGCCAAGCCCAAAGCCGCGAATAGCGCTCCCAAAAAAGCCAAACAGCCCGAGCAGGCGAAGCACGCGGGCAGCGCGGCGAGCCAAAAGGCGGACAAGCCCGTCGCCAAGGCTGCCCAACAGGCGGACAAGCCCGTCGACGTCAAGCCGAGCCCGAAGCAGGAGGCCAAGCCTGTCGAGACGGCGCCCGTCAACGTGCCCGAAGCGGCTCAGGCTCTGCCGAGCGACGCGCCCGCGCCCAAGAAGAAGATATTGTTCGTGACGTCCGAGGCGTCGCCCTATGTCAAGACGGGCGGTCTCGGCGAGGTCGCGGCGGCTCTGCCCAAGGCGCTCGTGCGCAAGGGCTACGACGTGCGCGTCGTGATGCCGCTCTATTTCAACATCCCCAACGAATTCCGCCGCACGATGCAATATCTCGGCTGCTGCTATGTCTCGCTCGCATGGCGCTACCAATATTGCGGCGTGTTTATGCACAAGTACGACGGCGTCTGCTATTATTTCATCGACAACGAATACTACTTCAAGCGCAACGGATTGTACGGGCACTATGACGACGCCGAGAGATTCGCGTATTTCTCCAAGGCGGTGCTGGAAGCGCTGCCGATCATGGACTTTGCGCCCGACATCATCCACTGCAACGATTGGCAGACGGGGCTCGTGCCCGTCTATCTGGACACCTACTATCGCGGATCCGACTTTTGCCGCAACTCGCGCACCGTGTTCACGATCCAAAACATCGAGTTCCAGGGCAAATACGGCGAGGAGATCATCAACGGCATCGTCGGACTGCCGTCCGACAAGCGTTCGCTGGTCACCTATCAGAATTGCGCCAGCTTCATGAAGGGCGGCATCGAGTGCGCCAACCGCGTGACGACGGTCTCGCCGACATACGCCAACGAGATCCTCGATCCCTATTACAGCTTCGGCTTGCAGGACATCCTCAACGCGCGCCGCTACAAGCTGAGCGGCATCGTCAACGGCATAGACACCGAGCGCAACGATCCCGCGACCGACAACGCGCTGTTCAAGAACTACGACAAGACCACCGTGTCCGAAAAGTATCAAAACAAGCTGGGCTTGCAGCAGCTGCTCGGCTTGCCCGTCAAGCCGTCCGTCGCGATGATCGGCATGGTCACGCGTCTGACGGAGCAGAAGGGGCTCGATCTCGTCCGCAGCGTCTTTGACGACATTTTGGCAAAGGGCGTGCAGATGGTCGTCCTCGGCACGGGAGATTGGAAGTACGAGTCCATGCTCAAAGATATGCAGCGCAGATATCCCGAAAAGCTGCGCGCGATCATCAACTTCTCGGGCGATATGGCAAGCAAGATCTATGCGGCGGCGGATATGTTCCTGATGCCGTCCAAGTTCGAGCCGTGCGGCCTCAGCCAAATGATCGCGATGCGTTACGGCACCGCGCCGATCGTCCGCGAGACGGGAGGACTCAAAGACACCGTTATTCCTTACAACGGCACGACCGGGGAGGGCAACGGCTTCACGTTCTACAGCTACAACGCGCACGATATGCTCTATGCGATCGAGAGGGCTGTGGGGCTGTACTACGATTACAAGAGCGATTGGAGCAAGCTCATCGCCAATGCGATGAACGCCGACTTCTCGTGGGACCACATTTCCGAGAAGTACGTCGAGCTCTACGACAGACTCTAAAATACGCAGATGGCGCCGCATTGCGGAATATTCTGCAATGCGGCAAAATCGCTGTACAAAACGGTCGGAAAATAGTATAATCTATAAAGGCTAAGGCTTGCTCAAAGCAGGCCTTAGAATTTTGAAAACGGAGAGAGTATGGAAAAAAAGTACGATACTGCGCGCATCAAAGAGATCTTGGAGATCAAGGCGCAGACATATTTCGGAGTTCCGCTTGCAGAGGCGAGCAAGACTCAAGTCTACAAGGCAGTTTGCATGACCGTCAGGGACATCTTGACCGAGATGAGGCTTGACTTCAAGAAGAAGCGCAGGGAACAAAAGACCAAGCAAGTCTACTATATGTCCATGGAGTTCTTGCTCGGCAGATCTTTGAAAAATCACTTGTTCAACCTCGGGCTCACCGACGTCTTTGCCGACGCAGTCAAGCCCTTGGGCTGCTCGCTCGACGAGCTCTATGCGATCGAGCCCGACGCAGGATTGGGCAACGGCGGTCTCGGCAGGCTTGCCGCCGCCTATATGGAGTCTTTGACCAATCTCGACTATGTCGCCAGCGGATTCTCCATTCGCTATGACTACGGCATCTTCAAGCAGAAGATCGCGGACGGGTGGCAGATCGAGATGCCCGACGAGTGGCTCGAGAACGGCGACGTCTGGCTCGCGCCGCGCGAGGAAGACACCTTTGAGGTCAGATTCGGCGGCACCGTCGACCAGCATTGGGACAACGGCAGACTCTACATCGACTACAAGAATTGCGACACCATCCAAGCGGTGCCCTATGATATGAACATCAGCGGCTATCACGTCGGGGCGGTCAACAAGCTCAGGCTGTGGTCCGCCAAGGCTCCCGTCGACTTTGATATGAACCTGTTCGCGCAAGGCGAATACGTCAAGTCGCTCGAGAACAAGTCCCTCGCCGAGTCCATCTGCAAGGTGCTCTATCCGGCAGATCACCACATCGAGGGCAAGATGCTCAGACTGAAGCAGCAATATTTCTTTGTCTCGGCGTCCATCCAGTCCATTCTCAAAGACCACTTGCGCAACTACGGCACTCTCGACAATCTGCCCGACAAGGTCGCCATACACATCAACGACACGCATCCTACGCTGTGCATTCCCGAGCTTATGCGTCTGCTCCTCGACGAGCACGGCTATGGCTGGGACGAGGCGTGGAGCATCGTCAAGCGCACGATCTCCTACACCAATCACACCGTCATGGCGGAGGCTCTCGAGAAGTGGCCCGAGCAGATCTTCAAGCAACTTTTGCCGCGCATCTATCAGATCGTATGCGAGATCAATCAGCGTTTCTGCAACGAGCTGTGGTCCTTCTATCCCAATGATTGGAACAAGGTCGCCTACAACGCCATCCTCTCGCACAACCAGATCAAGATGGCCAATATGTGCCTTGCGGCTTCGCACACCGTCAACGGCGTGTCCGAGTTGCATTCCGAGATCTTGAAGAGGGATGTCTTCAACGATTACTACCGCATGCATCCCGAGGTTTTCACCAACGTCACCAACGGCATTACCTATCGCAGATGGCTCGCGCAGTCCAACCCCGAGCTCGCCGCATTCATCACCGAGCTGATCGGCGACGGCTTTATGAAAGACGCCAACAAGCTCAAAGACCTCGAAAAGTTCAAGGGCAAGAGGGACGTGCTGGACAAGTGGATGGACATCAAGCGCAACAACAAGCTCAAACTTGCCGAATACATCAAGCAAGCCAACGGCATCGTCGTCGATCCCGATTCCATCTTCGATGTCCAAGTCAAGAGACTGCACGAGTACAAGAGACAGCTGCTCAACGCGCTGCACATCCTCGATACCTACTATGCGCTCAAAGCAAATCCGTCGCTGGACATCAAGCCGCGCACATACATCTTCGGCGCGAAGGCGGCGCCCAGCTACTATATGGCAAAGCAGATCATCAGGCTCATCTGCTCGCTCGGCAACCTCATCAACAACGACCCGCAGGTCAACCAAAAGCTCAAAGTCGTCTTCCTTGAGAACTATCGCGTCTCCCTCGCCGAGATGATCATGCCCGCGTCCGACGTGTCCGAGCAGATCTCCGTTGCGGGCAAAGAGGCTTCCGGTACCGGCAATATGAAGTTCATGATCAACGGCGCCGTGACGATAGGCACGATGGACGGCGCCAACATCGAGATCCACAACGCCGTCGGGGACGAGAACATCTTCATCTTCGGACTGCTCGCGAACGAGATCGAGGAGCTGTCCAAGAACGGTTACGAGCCGACCTCGTATTATCACAACAACGCGCGCATCAAGGCAGTCATCGACGGCTTGCACAGAGGCATAGCAGGCGTCAACTTCGGCGAGATCGCCGACAGCCTGACGGTCAGCGGCGGCGCCGATTCTTACAAAGTCCTTGCCGACTTCCAATCTTATTGCGACGCGCAGGACAGACTGGACAAGGCGTATTCCGACCGCGAGCGCTGGGGAAGGATGTCGCTGATGAACACTGCCGAGTCGGGCTTCTTCTCGTCCGACAGGAGCGTCAAGGAGTATGCGGACCGCATTTGGCACATCAAGCCGGTGCGCATGACCGCCAAGAAGACCAAATAATATGCGCATAAAGTTTGACGAAGATTCCGTGCAATGCAAGTCGCCTTTCGGGGCGGTGCAGGCAGGCTCCAAGGTGAGCTTCGCCGTCTTTGCCCAAGACGGAGTCTTTGTCAACCGCATAAACGTTATCATCGCGGACGACGACGGCGAGAGCCTCGTCGTTTCGCCTTTGTGCTATGTCGGCAAGGCAGAGACGGGAGTCAGCAAGTTTTGCGGCACCGTCGAGATCCCCAAAGCAGGGCTGTATTGGTACAGATTCGAGATCGACACCGAGATAGGCATCTTCTTCAAGCGCAAGAGCGATTCCGAGGACTATCAGCTCACCGTCTATTCCAAGACCTACCGCACGCCGTCGCTGTTCAAGGGCGGCATCATCTATCACATCTTCGTCGACAGATTCTGCAAGGGCGACGACCCCGACGTCGTGCCCAAGAAGTACGGCGTCGCCAAGCGCTGGGACGAGCCGCTCACTCTCGCCGATCCCGACGGAGTATATCGCGCCAACGACTTTTACGGCGGCAACTTGCAGGGCGTCATCGACAAGCTCGACTATCTCGCGTCGCTCAAAGTCAGCGTCATCTATCTCTCGCCGATCTTTGAGTCGTCGTCCAATCACCGTTACGACATGGGCGATTATTTGAAGATAGACGGGCTGTTGGGCACCGAGGACAAGTTCCGCGAATTGATTGAAAAGGCCGCCGAAAAGGGCATCTCGATCATGCTCGACGGCGTGTTCAACCACACGGGCGCCGACAGCGTCTACTTCAACAAGTTCGGCCGCTACGACAGCGTCGGAGCCTATCAGTCCAAGGACAGCAAATACTACGATTGGTACCGCTTTTTCGACTTCCCCGACGGCTACGACAGCTGGTGGGGAGTGACCGTATGCCCCACGGTCAACAAGGACGCCCCCGGATGGCGCAAGCTCATCCTTCACAAGGGCGGCGTCATCAAGAAGTGGAGCGAGATGGGCGTGAAAGGGTGGAGACTCGACGGAGTCGACGAATTGACCGAAAAGAGTGTGCGCGACATCCGCCGCGCCGTAACGAGCGTGGACAAGGACCTCACGATCATCGGCGAAGTCTGGGCGGACGCGTCCAACAAGATCAGCTACGGAGCGCGCCGCCACTATCTGCTCGGCAGCGAGCTGGACGGAGTGATGAACTATCCGTTCAAAGAGGCGATACAGAGCTACGCCAAGGGCGGCAGTCCCGACAGCTTTGTCGCCGCCGTCAAGACCATTTGCAGCCACTATCCCAAGCGCTCGCTCGACTGTTCGATGACTTTGATCGATTCGCACGATACCGTGCGCGCGCTCAATGCGCTCGCAGACTTTGACGCGTCGCATTTCACCAAAGAAGAGAGGGCGCGTTTGAGATTGGAGGGCGGCGTCCTCTATGACGCGCGCCGCAGGCTAAAACTCGCCGCCACGCTCCAATTTATGCTTCCCGGCATTCCGTCCGTATATTACGGCGACGAGATAGGCATGCAGGGCTATGAAGATCCGCTCGACCGCATGCCGATGGCATGGGACGACGTCGACGCCGATCTGCTCGCTTTCTACCGCCGTCTCGCGTCGGTGCGCGCTTCGCACAAGCCGCAAGTCACGGGCGACATCGATATGTGGACGCAGGACGGCTTGCTCGTGCTCGTCCGCTCCGCGCGCGTCCGCGCTTTGACCGTCGTCGTCAACAACACCGATCAAGCCGCGCCTCTCGGCGATCTTGGCGGCATGACAGATCTGTTGAGCGGCAAGCCTCTCCATTCGCTCGCTCCGCTGCAAGCCGCCATATTCGAGACGCGCAAGTCCTGATCTTGCGTTCGCATAGTTATGACATCAATTCCTCAATATTATTTTTTCAAAAATACTTGATTTTTGCATTCAATATTTGTTACAATGTGACAAGGGAGGCAAGATCATGAGCCGAGTTTTGCAAAGACAATGTTTTTCGGGCCGCAAAAGCGCGCATCGCCGCGCCTGCGGCTCGTCTTTTTGCGGAGGCGAGAGACAATGTTGAAGTTGACGGGACTTATCAAGTCGTTCGGCGCCAAGCGCGTGCTGGACGGCGTAGACCTGACCGTCGGCGACGGCAGAGTGTGCGGCTTGCTCGGACTCAACGGCGAGGGCAAGAGCACTTTGATGAAGATAATTTGCGGACTCATCCTTCCCGATTCGGGCAGTGTGGAAGTGGACGGCAGCGAGATCAAGCTCGGCGAAGCTCCGCGAGGGATAGGCGCGATGATCGAGGCGCCGTCCTTTTACGGCGGTTTGAGCGGTTATGACAACTTGGAGCTGATGCGCACGCTCTGCGACGGAGTACCGCGCGAGCGCGTCGGCGAAGTGCTGCGCGTCGCAGGCATAGCGCAAAACTCCGGCACAAAGTACAAGGACTATTCGCAGGGCATGAAGCAGCGGCTCTACTTTGCGTTTGCGTTGCTCAAAAGGCCGCGCGTCTTCATTCTCGACGAGCCGTTCTCCAACATCGATCCCGTCAGCGTAAAGCTGTTCGAGGACGTCATCAAAGCCGTCGCCGCCGACGGCTGCACCGTGTTGATCTCGGGGCACATCATCGCCGAGTTGAAGAACGTATGCGATTGCGCGGCGATCTTGGACGGCGGCAAGATCAAGACCTTCTTCGACGACTTGACCGCGACAGATCTCGAGAGCGAGTTTTTGGCGGCGGTTTCGTCGAGCGGAGACGTCAGATGAACAGGATATTCGCGACAGCATTCATGCGTCTTGCCAAGAGCAAGGCGATGATCGTCGTCTATGCCGTCATCGTTGTCGTGCTTGCCGCGACGCTGATCGGACTTGCCGTCGGCGACTCTCGGCACAGCGACGTCCCTACGGGCGTAGAAGGCATGCACATCTATCAAGGCGAATGGATCCCTGCGCAGCAATACTATGCGATCAGGCTTCAAGAGGTCGAGCGTCTGCTCGCCGAGGACGACGATCTGACCGAGCAAGAGCGCTTTGATCTGCAAATGAACGTCAAGACATATCGATTCTATCTTGATACGGGCACCGATCGCGACGACTATTATCGCGACAACGCCGAATTCGGCGAGGGCGGAGCCTATTGGATGCAAGTGCTCTTCCTTGTCGGGCTTTTCGTCTCTATCCTCGTGCCCGTCGGAGCGACGGTATGGTGTTTTCCCGGCGCAAAGAGCGGCTTGCTCCGCACGGAATTTTTGGCAGGCAGATCACGCGCCGAGCTGTGGAAGGGCAAGACCGCCGCGTCCGTCGTCATGTCCGAGGCGGCTCCCATAATGTTTTCGCTTGCGATGCTTGTCTGCGCCATATGCGCGCACGACGTCCGCTTCATCGTCATTGACGATATGGCAGAGCGCGTTTTGTCGATCTCCGTCTTCGCCGCATGGGCGGCGGAAAGCGCCGCGATCATCGGCTCCGCTTTGCTCGCTTCCGCGCTCGCCAACTTTGCGACTCGCGTCGGAGAGGACACGGCGTCGGGCGCGACTGCGGCGGCGATCATCGTCCTCGTGCTCACGCTCGGAGTCTTTGTGATCTCCAACCTCATGCCCGAAAACACATCTCTCTTGTCCGCGATCACGGCATGGACGCCGTTTATGGGGCTCGGCGAGATGAGTGAAGGCACGTTCGACTCTCAGATCGGCATAGCCGTTGCGGTGCATTTCGCGGCTGCGGCGATATTGCTCGCGATCTCGCGCGCGATATTCGCAAGGAGGGCGTTGTGAAGCGCTTTTCGTCATTGCTGCGCGTCGAGGGTAAGCTCTTTTGTATGCCGCTTTCGCTGTTCGTCAATTTCGCCGCGGTTGTCATCTTGATCTGCACGCTTGTGTTCGTGACCTATTCCTTTTTTCCTGCCCAAAAATCTGTCGTGTCCGCCGAAGAGATCAGGCAAAATTACGCCGCCGAGCTCGAGAGCATACGCGAGCAGCTCGCGATCGTCGAAGATCCGTCGCTCGCCCAAGGCCCGCTTCCGAGCGAGGCGGAAATCGAGGGATTGCTCGTGCGAGAGAAGATGTTGACGTTCTATTTGGAGAACGATGAGACCGGCAACAGCTATCTCGCGATCGACGACGAGCCTGCAGACGTAGACGCGATCTTCAACGACAAAGCGTCATGCGCCGGAGCCTTGTCTGCGCACAAGATCGTCGTGCTCGCATTCGCTGTCATATGCGCGATCAAAGGGATCGCGAGGATGTGCGACGTCTTGGGTAAATATGCAAAGACGCGCTTGCTCTGCGACCGCTCGCGCCGCGAAACGATCGCTGCGGCATTTGCTTGGGACGCTGCGGTGTCGGGGATATTGGCGATCGCTGTCGCCGTTTTGAGCAGCATTTTGTCCGCTGTCGACGGCATAAAGGGGTTTATCCTGACCAAGAGCGACGACATCGCCGTCATCGGAGTGCACGAAACCGTCTTTTTCCAATTGATCGCAATGCTCGCTCTCGGAGCCGCGGCATATATGTCGTGCTGTCTTTGCGCGTCGCTGTGTTCCAAATCGCGCGGCTTTGTCGGCGTTGTCGCCGCGATCGTGTTTTGGGGAGCGTGCGTCGGCGTCGGCGTCGCCTTCGACTATGTCGTCGAGGACGGGCTGTACGTCTTGTTGGATCTGCCGATGATCGGCGTCGCGTTCTCGCTCGCCGAGGCGCGCTCGGCGACCTATTGGATACATCTCGCGCTGTGCGCGGCGACCGCCGCTCTGTGCGGATACGGAGCAGTGAAGAGATATCTCAAAGCGTCGATCAAATAAAACCTGATAATCATTCCTATTTTGCTTGACAACGCCGTTTGGCTCGTGTATAATGTAGCCAAGGTAAGCATATGGCGAACAACTATTCACGACAACGAGAGACTGTCTATCAGGTGCTCAGCTCGACGCATTCGCATCCGAGCGCCGATTGGATCTACGCTCGCTGCAAGCAGTTGATGCCAAGGATCAGTCTCGGCACAGTCTATCGCAACTTGGAGTTGCTGGTAGAGCAGGGCAAGGCGGTCAAGATCGCGGTAGCGCAGGACAAGGACAGGTACGACGCCTGTGTGGTCCCGCATTCGCACTTTGTGTGCAGCGTATGCGGCAAGGTCGAGGATTGCGTTCCGTCCGACAAGATCGAGGACGCTCTCGTCGGCGAGTGCGATCGGCGCGGCTTTGACAGATATTCGCTGATGTTTTTCGGCGTATGCGACGAATGCAAACGAACAGAGCAATCTGAACAAAACTAAATTTATCGGAGGATCAAACAATGGCAAAGTATGTATGCACGATTTGCGGCTACGTTCACGAGGGCGACAGCGCACCCGAAAAGTGCCCCATCTGCGGCGCTCCCGCGAGCAAGTTCGAGAAGATGGGCGAGGAGCTCGCTTGGGCCGACGAGCACAGAGTCGGCGTCGCCAAGGGCCTCGATCAAGAGATCGTCGACGGCTTGCGCGAGAACTTCAACGGCGAGTGCTCCGAGGTCGGAATGTATCTGGCAATGAGCAGACAGGCAGAGCGCGAGGGCTATCCCGAGATCGCCGAAGCGTTCAAGAGATATGCGTTCGAGGAGGCGGAACACGCCGCCAAATTTGCCGAGCTGCTCGGCGAAGTCCTCACCGCGGACACCAAGACCAACGTCAAGATGCGCATGGAAGCCGAGAACGGCGCTTGCTCCGGCAAGATGAAGATCGCCAAGAAGGCGAAGGAACTCGGCTATGACGCAGTCCACGACACCGTCCACGAAATGGCGAAGGACGAGGCGAGACACGGATGCGGATTCCAGGGACTTTATAAGAGATATTTTTCTTAACGGCCTTTGAGGGGGCACCCGAAAATAGCAAGTATGAAAAGAGAGCTATCGCTTGCGCGACAGCTCTCTTTGATTCGAAGCGTTAAATTTTCGGGTGCCCCCTCAAAGAGCGCAGCGACTTATACGCGGTTTG
>CALWKR010000007.1 GCA_944381315.1 uncultured Christensenellaceae bacterium | reverse complement strand
GCTCCGCAAAGCGAGAGCGGAACAAAAGGCATTGAAGGGGAACCAAAATGCCTCCGTATATGAGCGAAGCGATTTAGGAGATAGCATTTTGGTGCCCCTTCAAAGAGAGGATTGAGGGGGAACACGACGACCGCTTGTATGAAAAGAGCTGCCACCAAATGGTGACAGCTCTTTGATTCAAGCGATCAAGTCGTCGGGTGCCCCCTCAAAACAGCAAAGCGCCTGCACTCCTCCAACGCATCCGCGTCGGGCGTACCGTTGACGATCAATCCGTCGGCGATCATATCGGCGCCGTCCGCTTCGCAACGGCCTTGCCATGTGGCCATCCAATCTCCGACGCCCCACTCATAGGAACCGAAAAGCCCAAGCTTTTTGCCTTTGAGCTCATTCTCTATCGACGAGAAGAAAGGCTCGAACTCGCTGTCTTCGAGCTCTTCCGCGCCCATCGCAGGACAGCCGAGATAGAGGACGTCGCAATCGAGAGCGTCGGCTCCCGCCTCGCTGACTCTCATCAGCTTTACTTCTGCGCCCGAGCTTTTTGCGCCCTCGGCGATCGCGTTTGCCATCATCTCGGTATTGCCGGTCCCGGACCAATAGATAATGTTTACTTTCATAATGATGCCTCCTTTTGCTTTATTTTTAAGTTGAATATTCGGGCGATACCCATGCCCTGTTTCAGTTTTGCGCAAATGCAGTCGTAGCACTTGCGATGTCTGTCGAATATGCGCATTTTTGCGCTCGGATCGTGATAGACTTTCCAACAGCCGCACAGCAGGCAATTTTCTCCGCCGCTCTCTATGTAACCGATCACGTCGTCGAGCGGATAGCCGAGGAAGATCCCCAGCTCATGCGGAAAATCTTCGCCGCGCATTCTCTCGGCGAGTCTTGCGAGCACCGTGTCTCTGTCTGCGCAATCATAGCCATAGCTCTGCAAGAATCCGACTATGTCGCCGTCTGCGAGAAGCGCGTCAATGCTATCGGGGCGATAGGCGAGCACCTGAGTGCCGCCGCCCAGCGACTTGATCGCAAAGAACTCAACGCCTTTGCGCGACAGCTCCGAGCGGTATTCTCTCAACAGCTCTTTGTCCTCTCTGCCCAATCGGATCACGCTTGCCGGCTTGAGTCCGACAAGCGTCAATCCGAGGCACAAACTCATCCTTGCTTCGCTTGCACACATATCGATAACCTACACGGGCACGTTATTTTGTCTGCAGATCGAGCGTGCGTGCATAGAAGCCTCCGCTCTGTCTGAGCTGCGCCGGAGTGCCCTGCTCCGCGACTTTGCCGTCTTTGATGACGACGAGTTTGTCCGCCCCCGCGACGGTGCGCATGCGGTGAGCGATGATCAGCACCGTCTTGTCCGCAATGAGCTCTGAGATCGCCTGCTGTATGTACGTCTCGTTGTCCGCGTCGAGAGACGCCGTCGCCTCGTCGAGCAAGATGACGGGCGCGTCTTTGAGAAGAGCGCGCGCAATCGAGATGCGTTGTCTTTCTCCGCCCGAGAGCGTCATTCCGTTCTCTCCTATCATGGTGTCGTAGCCCTGCGGAAGCCGTGACACGAACTCCTCGCAGCGAGCGCGGCGAGCCGCCTCCTCTACTTCGGCGTCGGTGGCGTCCTTGCGCCCTATGCGGATGTTTTCGCGCACCGTATTGTCGAACAGCGTCACGTCCTGGAAGACGATGGAATACGCCGAGAGCAGCGTCTCGGGATCCACTCCGGTGACGTCGACGCCGCCCAAAGTGACCTTGCCCGAATCGGCGTCCCAGAATCGCGCCGCGAGTTTTGCGGTCGTGGACTTGCCGCCGCCGGACGGCCCGATGAGCGCGGTGACTTCGCCCTGTTTGGCTGTGAACGACACTCCGTCGAGCACCTTGCCTGCGTCGCCGTATGCGAAGCAGACGTTGTCGAACTCGATGTCATAGCCCTTAGGCTCAAAGCGCGTGCTTCCGCTCTGCACGGGGCAGTTGTAGATCTCTCTCATCCTCTCGATCGGGATGCTGACGGACAAGATCGCCGCGAGGTTTTGCAGCGAGCTCCCCATCGGGTCGTACAGCCTTGACACGAGGATCAAGAAGGCAAAGAAGGTGATGATGTCGAGGTCTCCGCCGATGAGCATCGACGCGCCGACGAGGGTCACGGTCGCTATGCCGAATTTGAGCAACAATTGCGCCGTTACCACGAACATCGCCACCGCGAGCTCGCTCTTGATCGCCCTTTTCTCCACCGCTCTGATCTTGACTTCGAGCCCTTTGAGGTAATCGTCCTGCGCGTTGTTGGACACGAGATCGCGCAGCGTCTCCAAGCACTCTTGGATGCCGTCGGCGCACGCCATCTTTGCCTCTGTCTGCTTGCGCTGGAAGTAATTTTGGACGCGCTTAGAGCAAGCGACCATACACAGCGAGATCGGCAACGGCCACAGCGCCGCAAGCCCGAGCCGCCAATTGAACGCGAGCACTCCGATCGAGACGATGACCGTCGAGATCATCGAACCGAAGAACTCGGGGATCCAATGCGAGAACGCCTGCTCCATCGTCGTGCAGTCCGCCATCATCGTCGAAGTGAGATCGGACAGATCCTTCTTGCCGAAGTAGGACATCGGCAGTCTGCGTATCTGCTCGGCAAGCCCTATCCTCCTCACTCCGCTCTCGGTATAGCTGGCGAAGTAGGTCGCATTGTAGACCCAATAATAGGACAGGCAGATCAGCACCGCGATCACAGCGATGCCGGCGCCGTAGATCCAATAGTGCGCATCGGGGATCGATCGTCCCACCATGTCCGAAACGAGCAAATACAGCATGCACACGGGCAGCATCAGCACGAGATTATGCACCGTGCAGGCGATCGTGGCGATCACCAGATCCTTTGCTCCTCGCTCCGAAAGAGCGAACCTGTATCTGATTTTTTCGATCATATCATGCCTCCTTTGCGACTTTCCACTCGATCGAACGGAGATAGTCGTTCCACATTTCCGCATATGTGCCGCCGCGCTCGACGAGCTGATCGTGAGTACCCTGTTCGACGACCTTGCCGCCGTCCAGCACATATATGTTGTCCGCATTGCGCACCGAAGTCAGCCTGTGCGCGATCATGATGACGGTCTTGTTCTCTCCCAATTTGCGGAAAGCCTCTTGGACCTTGTACTCGTTCTCGGGATCGGCAAAAGCCGTCGCCTCGTCCAGCAAGATGATCGGCGCGTCCTTGATCACCGCCCTCGCGATCGCGAGCCTCTGCATCTCGCCGCCCGAAAGATACACGCCCTTGGCGCCTATCACCGTGTCGATCCCCATGGGGAGCTTAGCGATTATGTCGTCGCATTGAGCGATGTGCAGCGCGTTCTCGATCTCCGCTCGAGTCGCGTCGGGCTTTGCCATCCTGACATTGTCCGCAATGCTCGCTTTGAGCAATCTGCTGTCTTGGAAGACATAGGCGACATTGGCGGCGAGCTGAGCGGAAGTCAAGTCTTGCGCCTTGACGCCGCCGATCTCCACACTGCCCTCGTCCGCACGCCAAAAGCCCGCGATCAAGCCGGCGACCGTAGTCTTGCCTCCGCCCGACGGTCCGACGAGCGCGATCGTCTTGCCTTCCGGAGCCATGATGCTGACGCCGTCGAGCGCCTTCCTTTCCGCGCCGCGATAGCTGAACGAAACGTCTTTGATCTCCACGGACGCGCCGCCGAGTTTCGCCTCTCGCTCGGGGCGCGGAAGCGGGCGCTCGTCCAAGATGGAATCTATCCTCTCCAACGCGTCCTGCACGATCATATTGTTCTCGCTCGAGAACATTATCCTCGTCAGCGTCACCCCGATGATCGGAGTGAAGATGACATAGAACATCAGATCTGTCAAGAACTCGCCGTCAAAGTTGTCGCCCGCCGTCACCGCGAGCGCGACCGCGATCAACAGCGCAAACACGAAGTTGATGAACAGCGTATAGAACACCATCGGACGGCGCAGCTCCTTGGTGTAGTCGATGACCCACTTGCCGTAGTTGTCGATCGTCGCCTTGAACTTTTTGAACGAGAACACCGATTGCCCGAACGCCTTGACGACCGAGATGCCGCGCACATATTCGACAGCCTCGTTGGACATTTGATCGAGAGAATTTTGGTATTCTTTCATTTTGGCCTTGAGCTTGCTGCCCATCATCGTGCCCATGAGCAAAAACGAGAGCACGACCGGCAGCAACGACACCAAACCGAGACGATAGTCAAAGACGAACAACAACACCAGCATCCCCACCGTCACCGCTGCCGAACCTGCCATGTCCGGCAATTGATGCGCGAGATAGGTCTCCGTCGCCGCCGAAGAATCGTTGACGATCTTGCGCGCACGGCCGCTGCCTATATGCTCCAAAAATCCGACGGGAAGCTTGGAGATGTGTTGCATCGTGTCGATGCGGATGTTGGTCGCAACGCGGAACGCCGCGATATGCGAACACATCAGTGCGGCAAAGTAGACGAGCATCGACAGCACCGCGAACAGCACCGCGAGCCACCCGTTCTGCACCATTCCCGTCGCCGCTCCGAAGTCGGGCGCAACGTCGATCGCCTCTCGGATGACCATCCAGATAAAGACGAACGGCATCAGCCCCAAGAATGAGCTGAGAGCCGAAAGTACCCAAGAAGCGTAGGTCAGGTATTTGTGCCTGCCTGCGTATTCCATCAGCCTCGGCAAACCCTTTTTCTTCATGGCATACCTCCTTTGAGCCATTTTTTGGTTAGCTTGTGCTAACTCAGTTGCAAAAAAATAATTTTGGCACCCGTGTGCATTATTGCTATATTTTTATATCGAGCAAGACATCCCATCCCGCATCGAAGAAGGAGCTCAGCTTCTCAACATATGCCTCGGCTTCGGACTTTGTCATCCTGTGCTTGACCGTCTCGAAGAAGCCGTTTATCATCGCGCTCGACAAGATGTGGCACAGTCTCTCGTCCACCTTGGCGATACGCAGTCCGGCAGCGACGACATTGGCGACGAAGCGCACGGTGCTCATCGTCTCGATGTCGATCAGCCTCTCGACAAAGTCTTGCAGCGACGAGCCCTCCGACTTGCAGATCAGCAAATAGTAGTCCTCGAAGTCGGCATAGACGATGTCGAGCATCATCGGCAAAGCCTTGTTTGAGCTCTCGTGCAACCGCGCGTATTGCTCGTCCGCACTCTGCTCAAAGAACGCCCTGTGCGCGCCTGCATAAAGCTCGAACAGCGCGTCGGCTGCGTCCCCGACCAGCGCCGAAAACAGCGAGTCCTTGTCAAAGCGCGCATATATCGCGCCCGTCGTCACCCCTGCTCTCGTCGCGATCGACCGCACGGACGCGTCGGCAAATCCGCGTTCCGCGAACTCCGCGCGCGCCGCCTCAAGGATGCCTTCCGTCAAATCGTCATAGCCCATGTTCACCTCGATAACAATGTTATTATAGCAGGCGTACTATCTATATATGCAAGGTTAGCCATTGCTAACTACATTAAATTTTTCACTCTTCCCCATTGCCGCAGCCGTACCTGTGCGCTCTCTTTTTTCCGTACAAAAAGGCCGCCTTGCGGCGGCTCGTTTTTTGACCGTTGTCGGATGAACGTCACATCAGGCCTTTGCCCGAATTCCATGCCTGTCCGACCTTCTCGCCGACGGCATAGTAGCCGCTTTGGAATTGATCGAAGACAAACGCATTGAGTTTGGACGGAACGACTCTGCCCTTTTCGTCGAGGACTTGCTCGTCGGCAAGGACGTTGACGATCTCGCCGAGGACACGGAATCCGTATGCCGTGTGCTGACACTCTGCGACTTTGCACTCCAACGTCAGAGGGAACTCTTCCACGATGGGCGCGTCGACTCGGCTGCTCTTGCGCGCATGCAAGCCCGAACGCTCGAACTTGTCCTTCATCTTGTTGCCCGTCGCAATTCCGAAGAAGTCCGCCGCCTCGATATGCGGCACATCGGCGACGCTGAGCGTGAACGCTCCGCGCTTTTTGATGTTCTCACTCGTCTTGTGATCCTCGTCGATATTGAGAGCGACCATATTCTCAGCGCATATTCCGCCCCACGCCATGTTCATCACGTCGACCTCGCCGTCCTCGCCGTAGGTAGCGATCATCAGGACCGGCATCGGAAACAAATAAGGTTTTACTCCAAGATCTTTTTTCATACAATTACCTCCCTTCCCTTAGGCATCAATGTTATTATATCCCCAAGCTCGCTTTTCGTCAACCGAGATTTTCGCCCTGTCCGAACGGCAAACTCCGTGCATTGGGTGCCCACCATTCGGACTGTCCCGATCATTCAAATTTTAGAAAGCGAGCCATCGGGCAGCACGGGACAAGACAATAAAAAAGACAAGGTCTTTTTGCCTTGTCTCGTGCGCCTTGGGCGCAGCTTTCACTGGTGCGGACAACAGGACTTGTAAGGAGCGACCGAAGGAGCGACGGAATAGCGAGTGCCGATAGGGTACGGCGAGCTAACGCGAGCTGCACGAGCGTCCCTCGTTCGGACTATCCTGATTGTTTGAATATTGAAAGCGAGCCATCGGGCAGCACGGGACAAGGCAATAAAAAAGACAAGGTCTTTTTGCCTTGTCCCGTGCGCCTTGGGCGCAGCTTTCACTGGTGCGGACAACAGGACTTGAACCTGCACAGCCTTTCGACCATAAGAACCTGAATCTTACGCGTCTGCCAATTCCGCCATGTCCGCAAGTGTAATTATTTTATCACAAAAAACGAAAAATGCAAACACTTTGGCGCGTGTTTTTCAAAAAAGACAATTCCAACGCTTGGCGCGCGGCTTGTGCGCAAAAAATCGGGGAACGCTTGCGTCCCCCGATGCAATCCGATGCGCTTATGCCATGCTTAGTCTATCGGCGATCGCGTCGGCGATCGAGTGAGTCAACGACGTAGCGGCGTCGGCGGTATCGTAAGCCATATGCCAGATCATCACGCCTCCTACTCCCATGTCGATCGCATAGGACGTCTTGTCGTAGATGAGCTGCGGTCCGTTGAAATAATTGAGCGCACTGCCCTTGCTTCCGTCGAGGTTGACGTAGCTGCCGTAATCGAAGACTCCGGACGGATCGAGCTTGCCTGCGACCTCGTTGTACATACCCCAAAACTCGTCCTTGTTGACGGGTCTCGAATAGAACGGGAGTCCGAGGTTGATCTTGGCGAGGTCGGCGCCGTTGGCTTTGCAATTGTCGATGATGCGGTAGGCGGTGTTGTAGAAAGCCGAATGATAGCCGTTGCCGTCGAAGAGGTCATACGCCATTACCTCGATCTGATCGAGCGCCGCCATGTACTCTTTGGTAAAAGTGTTGGCGCCCATATTCCAATCTGCGATCGCAGCAGTGAGCAATTTGGAGCCGTCGAAGCGCTCGTCGAGCGCGCTGCGGAGATCGAGGAGGAAGTTGCCGTAATTGGAGAAATCTTTGGACGACCTCGGATATTCGTAATCGAAAGAAATGCCGTCGACGCCCTTGTCTTGGATGAACGCGAGGATGTTGTCGATCAACACGGAACCGTGGTCGCCCATCGCCGCATTGTGTCGGTCGATCGTCGTCGAAAAGCCGTCGCCGACAAAGTCTTTATTGCCGAGAACGGTCACGACGACGGTATCGCCTGCGGACATAAAGCCGCGCAAGCTCGCCAATGCCGCGTCAAAATCTTGCTCGCCGTTGCCCTCGCCGGTGACGTCCTTAAAGTGGAGCTCGCCGTTGCCGTCGAGATAGACGGAGCTGATCAAGTTGAACTGCGTGACATAGCCCATCACCTCGGCATAGTCATCGGACAGAGATCCGTCGATCAGCGATTCCACGGTGACATAGCCCATGATGCGGAAGTCGCTCGCGGGCTGCTTGTCGATCAAATACGCCTCGGCGCTGCTGAGCTTCCAGCCCTTGGTGCAATCGGTCACCTCGATCTTGACTTGGGACAGCTTGCGCGGAGCGAACGAGCACACGCGATAGTCTTCTACGACGTCGGAGACATAGAACGGCTGCGTCTCGTCGTCGGCATACAGCGCGAACGAGCGGATCTTGCTGCCCTTCTCGCGCAATACCAACGTGTTGATCTCCACCTCTTTGCCGAAGTCGAAGACGGCGCTCTCGCCCTTGTCGCCCGAGTCGGAGACGAACTCTCCCCCTGCGGCAAGATCGGTGTAGTTGTCGGCTATTTCTGGCGGAGTCTCCGACGGGGAACATCCGACCAAAGCCACGGCAAACGTCGCCGCCAAGACGGCTATGCACAATACGGAAACGAACTTTTTCATAATATCCTCCAAAAGTCATTATATAGTAGTCGCTTGCACGTTGTCAACATCAAAGGCGCAGCCCGCGCCCGACTTCTTGCCGCAAGCCGTGCCGCGTCGCAAAAAAAACATGCACCGCTCAAGCCCACAGGGCAATTGCGGTGCATATCCTGAGGAGTGTCGATAGTTACTCTTCGGTGACCACTTCGGATTCGGCAGCCCACTTGGCAAGAGAAGCGATGCCCTTCTTGCAGCTGTCTTTGGACGCATAGCCGTCCTCGCTGGTGCAGATCAATTCGCCGTTGCTCGCTTTGAGGCGATAGCGATATTTGCCGGCCTTGTCGAGATAGATCTCGAATTTGGGGTTCTTGAGCGGCTCAAACTTTTGCAAAGTTTGATCCTCGATCTTCGCGGTAGAGTTTTTGCGCACGCTCTCGATGCCTGCCTTGCACGCCGAAAAACTTGAATAGCCTGTGCCGCCGCTGACTGCGATGGTCTCCTTGTTGGACGCTTTGAGACGATAGTTCCAATATCCCTTCGCTGTTTTGTAACAAACAAATTGTCCTTTTGCCGCCATGATAAACTGCCTCTCTTTTGTGTCTTATTTGCGGTTTCCCACAGCTATATTTTAGCGCATACGCGCGACGTTTTCAAGGCTTGAGTGTAAAATGCAAGTAAAATTTTGTCAGCCGAGGCTGACGAACTTTCCGAAAAGCAGCACGACGCAACTCGCCATATTTGCAAAAAAATGGTGCCCGTGTCGATAATATATATATTTTGTCTTCATCGCGGCGCGAGCAAGAAGCATGCCGCAAAACAGCTTTCGCTCTTCGTCCAATGCTACGCGCGCCGTCCGCGCCGCCCGTTCTTCCGCGATCGGATAGCGGCAGACTGCCGAACAAAAAACAGCAACGGATCGAGGCGTCGCACAATGCGCCTTTCTCACAAAAACCACGATCGGCAAGCTGTATTTTTGCGCAAAAAAGAGCGGACTTGCGCCCGCTCTCGCTTTTCGTCACTCTCCGTCGAAGGAGTACGGCGTGACCTGATAGACGTAATAGTTGAGCCAATTGTAGTATATCAAATTTGCGGTCCCGCGCCAGGTCATGCCTATGCGATTGATGTCTCCGTCCACGAAATAGTTGACGGGTTTTTGGATCTGCACGCCCTTTTCGAGGTCGCGCAGATATTCGTTTTTGAGCGTCTCGCGATCGTACTCGCCGTGTCCGAAGAAGAAGAAGCGCTTGTTGTCGAGGCTCTTTGCGATAGCGATCTTGCACTCGTCGCCATAGGCGAGCACTTTGAGCCGCTTATCGTTCATCACCTTGTCGACGTCGACGTCTGTATGTCGGCTCATCGGCACATAGATCACGTCGTCCGCGCCCTTGAGCAGCAGCTCGTTGTCGTCGCAGCAGCGTGCCGGATAGACGCCGAACAGCTTGTGCGGCAGCTCGTGCTTGTCTATGCCGTAGTGATATTTGAGAGCCGCCTGTGCGCCCCAGCATATGTAGATAGTCGACGTGACGTTGGTCTCGGTGAAGTCCATGATCTCGGTCAGCTCGTTCCAATAGGCGACTTGCTCGAACGGCAGAGTCTCTACGGGCGCGCCCGTGATGATCATGCCGTCAAAGTGTCTGTCCTTGACCTCGTCGAAGGTCTTGTAGAACTTCTGCATATGCGCAAGCGGCGTATTCTTGCTCTTGTATGTGCCCGTATTGATCAAGGTCACATTGACTTGCAGCGGCGAGTTGCCCAAAAGGCGCAGCAGCTGAGTCTCGGTCTCCACCTTGGTGGGCATCAAGTTGACGATCGCGATGTCGATAGGTCTGATGTCCTGCGTCCACGCGCGGTGGGCGTCCATCACGAAGATGTTCTCCTTGGTCAGCTTGTTGTACGCCGGCAGCTCCTTAGGAATGATTATCGGCATACGCTCGCTCCTTCGCTCATTGCGGCAGGATATCGAGCGCCTGCTTGATGTCCGCGATCAAATCGTCGACGTTCTCGATGCCGACGGACAGCCTGATCAATTCGGGTTTCACGCCCGCCGCCTCGAGCTCTTGGTCGTTCATCTGTCTGTGAGTCGCGCTTGCCGGATGCAGGCAGCAGCTGCGCGCGTCGGCGACATGCGTCTCGATCGCTATGATGTGCAAGTGCTTCATAAACTCTTCCGCCGCCTTTCTGCCTCCCTTGACGCCGAAACTCAACACTCCGCACGAGCCGTTCGGCAGATATTTTTGCCCCAGCTCATAGCACTTGTCGCCGGGCAAGCCGCAATATGTGACCCAAGACACCGCCTTGTGTCCCTGCAAGAATTCCGCTATCTTTTGCGCGTTCTCGCAATGGCGCTTCATGCGCAGCGCAAGGCTCTCCAATCCCAAGTTGAGATAGAAGGCGTTTTGCGGCGACTGCGTCGCGCCGAAGTCTCTCATCAATTGCGCGGTCGCCTTGGTGATGTATGCGCCCTCTTTGCCGAACTTCTCGGCATAGACGATGCCGTGGTAGCTGTCGTCGGGAGTGGTCAAACCGGGGAACTTATCGGCATGCGCCATCCAGTCGAACTTGCCTCCGTCCACGATCGCTCCGCCGAGCGACGCGCCGTGCCCGTCCATATACTTGGTCGTCGAGTGAGTGACGATGTCCGCGCCCCACTCTATCGGTCGGCAGTTGATCGGCGTGGCAAACGTGTTGTCAACGATGAGCGGCACGCCGTGGCGATGCGCCGCGTTGGCGAATTTCTCGATGTCAAAGACCACGACGGCGGGATTGGCGATCGTCTCGCCGAACACCGCCTTGGTGTTGGGGCGGAAAGCCGCCTCGAGCTCCTCTTCCGAGCAGTCGGGCTTGACGAACGTGAAGTCGACGCCCATCTTGCGCATCGTGACGTGGAAGAGATTGAAGGTGCCGCCATAGATCGTCGACGACGCGACTACGTGATCGCCGCTCGTCGCAATGTTGAACACCGCGAAGAAGTTGGCAGCCTGTCCCGAAGACGTCAGCATCGCAGCCGAGCCGCCTTCGAGCTGACAGATCTTTTTGGCGACGAGGTCGTTGGTCGGGTTTTGCAATCTGGAATAGAAATATCCCGACTCTTCGAGATCGAACAGTTTCGCCATATGTTCGCTCGTGTCGTATTTGAAAGTGGTGCTTTGGATGATCGGCAGCTGTCTGGGCTCGCCGTTGCCGGGCTCATAGCCGCCCTGTACGCATATAGTCTCGATTTTTTTCATATGTCAGTCTCCTTAATGTCGTGAATTGTATTCTTTGAGCGTGCGTTCGATCATTCGCTTTGACTCTCTTTCGGCGATCGTCTTGCGCTTGTCGTGCAGCTCTTTGCCGCGAGCGAGGCCGACCTCGATCTTGATCAGCCCGCGCTTGAAATATGCCTTGGTCGGCACGAGGGTAAAGCCCTTTTGCTCGACCTTGCCTCTCAGTCTGTTTATCTCGGTCTTGCGCAGCAACAGCTTGCGCATTCGTCTGGGATCGGCATTGAAAAAGCTGCCCTTTTCGTACGGAGAGATGTGGACGTTGATCATAAAGATCTCGCCGTCCTTGATGACGCAATAGCCGTCTTTGAGATTTATGTGACCGAGGCGCACGGATTTGACCTCGCTGCCGAGCAATTCGACGCCGGCTTCATAGGTCTCGTCTATGAAATAGTCGAAGTACGCCTTCTTGTTGGTCGCTATCAATTTTATCCCGTCCATTGTCCTATATATTTTACCATATATGCGTTGTATATTCAACGCTTTGCCGCCACTTTACGCGGCGGAGTCCGCGCTTTGGGCAAACAAAAAGCCCACTGCGCTCGGCAGTGGGCTGATCGCTCGACTTATCATTGCAAGATGATGAAATACACCACCGAGATGACAAGCAACAAAACCAAGAACACGATCGTGAGCTTCTTCAGAATGCTCTCGCGGCTCCTTGACTTGTTCTTGCCCGCATATGTGTCGGTCTCACGCTCGCTGCCGCCCAAACTGCCGATGTTGTCGTTGGTGCCCTTCTGCATCAATATGCAGACGATCGCCGCAACGCCCACAAGCGCCATGACGAACATCAACAAAGGCTCCAACCATCTGGAGATCTCGTTGGGGATGGTGGCGATCGCCGCCGTTATATATACCAAATTCATTTTCGGATCCTCCGATTTGCTTTTGCTGAATAATAATATCACAACAATTCGCTTTTAGCAAGCGATTTGGCTATATTTTTGCACATCCGCATTTCTCGCGGCATTCGAGCGCGCCGATCCGCGTCTCAAACGACCTCGTTGCGCACCTCGACGCCGTCGTCCGCGATGGAGATCACCGTGCCGCCGTAACTCTTTGCGTCATTCCAAAACTGCGGCGACGGTCCCGTCTTCAAGCCATAGGAGAGCGTCACTCCGTCGACGACGGCATAGGCGTCGTTCTCGTGATCGTGTCCGAAGAACGCGTGCGTCAGCCCCATCTCCTTGGCCGCGTCGAAGAATCCACTGTTGACGGGCGCGCAGCACGGGATATAGGCGCACGATCCGCCGCCGAACTCCTCGGGCATATACAGTCTGCCGTCCTCGCCTTCTACCGCATGCTTCTCTACCGCCTGCGCCATTTCGGGGAACGCGAAGTGCGAAAAAGACATGGACGGGATCTCTCTGCCGTACTCGGCGGCGAGTCCGCCGACGTTCCGGCGATACCACGCGATCTGCGCATAATCTATCCAGATCTCCTCGTCGGAGCCGCCGTAGTCGGTATATCTGCCGTTGTCCATCAAGCACAGCGAATAGACGGGCTCGTCCCCCTCGAAGATGTTGACGAAGTAGTTGCCGACGCCGTACAAATTGGACGGACCGCGCTCGAACAGACAGTGCTCTGCCGCCTCGAACTTGTCCGCCTGCCATTCGAGCGTCGCATTGCCCTCGGCGTCGTGATTGCCGAAAACCGGCGCCCAAGGCACTCCGTAACTCTCCATCTTGTCGACCAATTGCAGCGTCAAGATGTCCGTCCCAAGCCCCGACACGTTGTCGCCCGGCAGAACGATCAAGTCGGGATCGACGCGCTCGACGAGCTCGTCCATGATCTCGAACGTCTCGTCGTTGTCCCATACGAACGACCACAGCTGTATGTCCGTGAACAGCAAGATGACGAAGTCTTCTCCCTCCGTCTTTTGTACTTTTGCGACGTCGGCGGAAGAATAGCTCTCCGACGGCGCCCAAACGTCTATGACATGACTGCCCGTGCGCGGGCAGAATACCACGAGCACTATCGCCGCGATGATGACTGCAGCTATCGCCGCCCAGAGGGCTGCCTTTTTCGTCTTGCTCATGATCTCTCCTTTTTTTTGCGATATGTATTCACTTTTCGGGCGAATATTCGAACACGACGCTCGTCTTTCCGCCCTCCGACTTTTCTATCACGACCTGATGCGGTGCGAGCTTGCGCACGATCCTTCCGCCGCTCGGCAGCTCTGCGTAGAGCGTCGTCTCGGCGGCGCCGCTGTTGCGCAGCATCGTTATGCAAACGCCGTCGTCGTTGGCTGCATGATAGCCGTACGCCTCGCCCTTTGACGGATCTCCGCCGAAGAATCTCGAATATTTGAGAATGCCGTGCTCTCGCTCCGCCCATTGCAGCACGCGCGCCGCTATCTTCCACTTCTCTCCGTCCATCATATCGGGCGAGAAATACACCTCGGCAAGTCCGCTACCGCGCATCATGCAGCAATACATATATCTCTCGAACTGCGCGTCCGTATATCGCACCGGAGCAGACGGGAACTTGGGATCGACGTTGCGCAGCGCATAGCACGGCTCATGATTGTAGAGATTGCCCGACGGAAACTGTCTCATATCGTCGACAAACAGCGCGCGATAGCGGCTGTCGCGGTAGTTTATGCACCTCTCCGCGCTGTCTCCGCCGCCGATATAGCCCATATCCGAAGCGTTGTTCATCCAGACGAAGTCCACCCACTTCAAAAACCACGGCGAGCAATGCGCATAGGACGTGACGTTGAGGCAGACGTCGGGATGATAGCGGCGTATCTTCGCAAAGCCGTCCAGCCACTTCTCCCAAAGATAGGTATAAAAGCCCTTGACGTTGAACAGCGCGCTCGGATGCCCGTGCGCTCTCGAGGGGCAAGACTTGATCGCAAAGCCGTCGATCTTGAAGTAATCGACGTTGTAGACGTCGCAGAACTCGATCATCTTGTCCGTCAAGTCGGAGATATATTGCGGATCGGCGGTGCATATGTCGCCCGAAAAGACGTTGACGTGATAGCCCAATTTGGCGAGATGCCGCGCGAACTTGGGCGTCTGCATCGTATATCCTCCGCGCGGTCCGAACCAAACTCCGAACTTGGAACCGAGCGCCGCGGTCAGCTTGCTCTCGGCGGCAAATCCGTTCGGGAACTTGCCGTTGAACTCCCAAAAGGCGGGCTTGTCGTATTCCGTCCAGCCGTCGTCGACGACATAGCAGTCGAGAGACCGACAGCCTGCGCCCTTCATCCCCTCCGCGACGGCGGTGAAAGACTTCTCTATCTTTGCCGGGTCTATGTCCAGCATATTATCGTACCAGCTGTTGTATTGCAGCCTGAAAACGTCCGATCTCGCCATATCGGCGACATAGCGCAAAAACGCGTCCGACACGGCGCTCATACCGCCATTCGTCGCCGCTCCGACGACGAATGCGGGCGGCGAATACTTGCCGTCTTCCGACAGCTCCGAGAACTTTCGCGCGCAATGATAGACGCTCGACGCCGTCTCGTCCGCGACGCCGTTGTCGGCGACGGGCGTCTCCGCGCCGAGGAAGATGTCTCCGAGATAGACGGGCTGTCCCAGCCGCGCTATCGACGACGGCACGAATACGCGCTTGCCCAAAGGCGCCTGCCAAACGAACGAATGCTCGGCGACGTCGATCGCTCCGAGCGTGACATATGCCACCCACGCGTCGCCGTCGAGCGAGATCGACAGTTTCTCGCGCAGCGTTCCTCGCTCCGCCTCGTCGATGTCGATACGGATGCGGACGCCGTCGCCTTGGAGCGTATAGCCGCCGTCATCATGATCGGCGAGCCTCATCGTCTGCGAGCGCACGACGCGGCGCGGAGCATATTTGGAGCGCGCGATCGCGACGCTTGCGCCCTCGGACGTGTACTTGCGCCCCGTCAGCAAATTTTCATAGCACTCGAGGATGGCGCTGCCGTCCTCGGCTATCACGGTTTTGCGCACCTTGTCGGTGCCGTATGACAGTCTCATTTTCCCTCCGCGAACGCGATCGTCCGCTGTTGTATTATCTTGGTCGAAAAAATATCTGCCGCGACGAGCTTGACGTCGACGTCGCCGTTGGGCACGCTGCCCTTCTTTGTCGTGACGTTGTCGCGCAGAGTCGCCTCGCGCACCGCCACAGAGATCATCAATGCCGCAAGCACGATGACTATGGCCGCCGCGATCACGCCGATCGCAATGCCTGCCTTCGCACCTTTTCCCAAACGTGTCAATGCTGTCGTCCTCCATGGAAAGATGTACGACTTTATTATAGCCCGAAAATACACGCCTGTAAAGAGTGCGCGCACTATTCGCCAACGTGCGGAGTATAATGGAATATGCTCTTGTGTCTGTCGGCGATCCCGCTGTCGATCGCGCTCGGCTATGCCGAAGATTACCGTCCCGAGATCCTCTGCCTGCACCGCAGCATTGTCGGCAGAGTCGACCTGCGCGCCGAACTCCGCGGCGAATCGCGCGTCATCGCGCCGCTGATGCGGCTGTCCGCCAAGCATGGCAACCTCATCGTCGCCGCCCTCCGCGCGACCGTTGACGACGGCGAATACAACAGCGCGATCGTCATCGACCACGGCAAGGTGCTCGGGGTGAGCGACCAGATCCGCGCGCCGCGAAGTATGCGCAACGGCACCTGCATGCGCTGCTATCGCACGTCGTTCGGCACGATGGGAGTCATCCTCTCCGACGACGTCCGCAGCCCGCAGCTTTGGCACGCGCTGTCGCGCGCACGCTCCGACTTCATAGTTATGATGGACGAAAAAGTCTTTGACGAAGACCGCGACAACGCCTTCTTGCAATGCCTCTCCTATTGTTGCGGCAGAGAAGTCTATGCCCACTTCTGCGACGTATCCAAGAGGTACAATTGCTTCGGCAAATGCGACGAGTCCGACTGCGGGATCGAAAGACCTATGCACTTCGCCACGCACTCCAAGCCGGACACCTTTCTCAAAGGAACCATCAAAGTTTTTGTTGAGCACCGCCATTGACGGGGAGAGGGCAAGGTTTTGGCAGGATCTTTTGCCCCCTGACTTCGTCTCACCTCTTGCTAAGACTCTACGAGTATTGACCTGCGAGGATGTTCCTTGTCAGGGGGCAAAATCTCACTGCCAAAACTGCAAGCACAGAAACAATTCCGACGACATCGCGTCGTCGGAATTTTTCTGCTTGCCCTCTCGCCGCAATGGCGGTGCTTTCTTTCTGTCACGGCATAAGCGGAGCAATAAAATAAGAATCCGCACAAAAAGGCTTAGAAAATTGTAGAGCTAAACGAACAACATAGCGCATATATGTCGCGCGACTTGATAACGCGCTCGGCGGAAATGACAATCAATTTTCCTCGCCGCGGAGAATGGTGCAGATTTGCGCCGTACAAATGCGAGAGGAGCGTCCAAGCGTATATGAAATACGTGACCGCACCTAAGTCTGCAGTAAGGCGTAAAGGTGTGCCGCTTCTTTTTCCACGCCGCGGAGAGTGGTACAGATTTGCGCCGTACAAAAGCGAGAGGTGCGGCCAAGCGTATATGGAAATACGTGACCGCACCTAAGTCTGCAGTAAGGCGCAAAGGTGCGCCGCTTCTTTTTCCACGCCGCGGAGAGTGGTGCAGATTTGCGCCGTGCAAAAGCGAGAGGCGCGGCCAAACGTATATGGAAATACGTGACCGCGCCCGAGCCTTGCAGTAAGGCGCAAAGGTGTGCCGCTATACGCGGCGTGGTGGCGCACCCGAGGGGAGTTGAACCCATAACCTTCGCCGTCGGAGGGCGATGCTCTATCCAATTGAGCTACGGATGCATAACAAAGCGGGGCGGAGCGCGTCCGTCCCGCCGATCGTTGATCAGATCACTTGTGCGACTCGATGTAGTTGGCTACGTCTCCGATCGTGCGGAAGTTGAGCGCGACTTCGTCGTCGATGGTGATGCCGTAAGTCTCCTCGACCTGCATGATGAATTCGATCTTGTCGAGAGAATCGGCGTGGATGTCGTCGGACAAGTTGGTATCGGCGGAGAGGTCAGCCTCGTCGACGCCGAGCTTTTCGGAAATGATCTTTTTGAGCTCGTCAAGAACCATAATAACCTCCTTGTTTGAGCGCCGCGGCGCTTTCTTAGAATATTGTACTACTCTGCCCCCGTTCTGTCAACGCTTTGGCAAATAAACGACAGTGCATGAGGGATCGCCGCCGGCGACTGCGGTCGTATGATCGCAGAAGATGTCGAAATATCTCGCTTCGCACTTGGGGACTCCGTCCCT
>CALWKR010000006.1 GCA_944381315.1 uncultured Christensenellaceae bacterium | reverse complement strand
GTCGAGCTCGACTTCGTCTCTCTCGTGCCGACGAGTTCCTACGGATTCGGCGACGACGAGTGGCGCTATGCGTCGCTGCGCAACGATCTGTTTGAGGCGCTGCGCGAGCTGTCGCCCGGCTTTGTGCGCTTCCCGGGAGGCTGCCTCGCCGAGGGCGACGATCTGTCGAGACTGTTCTCGTGGAAAAACACGATCGGGCCTCTCGAAGAGCGCGAGCAAGCCAACAATATCTGGCGCGACGAGGCGATCGGCAAGAGCTATAACAACACGTTCGCACTCGGCTATCACGAATACTTCCAGCTGTGCGAGGACTTGGGCGCGGAGCCGCTGCCCATCCTCAACGTCGGGATGATCTGCCAATTTCAGTTCGATCCCGACTATCGCGACGTCGAGGAGGACTACAAGGACGGCAAGCTGACCAATGAGGAGTGGAACGACTATCTCGACAGCTTTGCGCTGCGCCCCGGCACGCCCGAGTTCGACGCCTACACGCAGGACGTTCTCGACCTCATCGAGTATTGCAACGGCGGCGTTGACACCGAGTGGGGAGCGCTCCGCGCCCAAAACGGTCATCCCGAGCCGTTCGACCTCAAATATATAGGTTTGGGCAACGAGAATTGGGGCATCGTCTATTGGCGCAATTTCGACGCGCTCTATCGGGCGGTCAAAGAGGCCTATCCCGAGATCACGGTCATCTCGAGCGCATCCTATCAATTCTCGGGCGATTACATCGACGAGTCGTGGGAAATAATAAACGAGAAATATCCCGACACGATCGTCGACGAGCACTATTACACGAGCGGCAACAAGCTCTTCGCCAACAACGACCGCTACGACGACTACGACCGCGACGGCGCGCAGGTGTTCGTCGGCGAATACGCCGCGACGCCCTGGGGCATAGGCAAGTACCTCACCGCCAACAATATGTGGTCGGCGATCGAGGAGGCGGGCTATCTGACTTCGCTGGAGCGCAACGGCGACATCGTCAAGTGGGCGTCCTATGCTCCCACTTTCGCCAAGCTCAACGCGCAATGCTGGAAGCTCAACTTGATCTGGTTCGACTCGCGCAGCGTAATCTTGACGCCCAACTACTTCGTCCAATTGTTGTACTCAAACAACACGGGCACCAAATATGTGAGTACGGACGGCGCGGACGGAGCCAAGATCTCGGTGACGTCGGAAGGCGATATCCTGTATGTCAAACTCGTCAACGAGTCGTCGCATGAGCGCGCAGTCACGCTCGACATCGAAGGCTACGGCGCCGTCAACGGCTGGTCCAACGTCAGCATAGACGGCGTCAAGGCGGCGTGCAACGAACCCGAAAGCACCACCGTCGTTCCCGAGGAGCAGAGCGGTACGGCGAGCGGCGGCAAGATCTCGCTGACCGTCAAGCCGCGCAGCGTAAACGTCATCCGCATATGGTGCGGCGACGAGGACGGTTCTGCGGTGTGGAGCTTGCCCGAGCTGCCCGAGACGATGTACGGCGTCGTGACCGAATACGACAAGTTCTTCGTCGAGCCCGAGGCGGCGATAGCGTGGGGAGTGAGCGCGGGAGTCGTTTTGATCGCGGCGGCGGTCACTGCGATCGTAGTCGTCAAGAAGCGCAAAGCCAAAGTCAAAGACGGACGAAACGGCTTGCCCGACAGTGATAACAAGTCCGAATAACGGCAAGATCGCACAGATTTATGCCACGCGGAGTGGAGTAAATATAAAAATCTGAGGAAATTTTTGCAAAAGGCAAAATAATTCTTGACAAATGCGAAAAGATATTGCAAAATGGTTATAGGCTGCGTGAGCAACGAGTCGAGAGTATGATGGAAGGGCAAGGGAAGACACACCAACGTTCGGACGGCAAGAAGAGCTTGTCGATCATCGATTATCGCGGAGACAAGTGCGTCGTCAAGGTCTATGATTCCGAAGACACTCCAAGGCGCGAGGCGCGGATGATGACGGCTCTCGGGATCACCGGTTACGCGCCCGAAGTCGTCGAAGCGGAGGGCAACTACATCATCACTCGATATGTCGAGGGCGAGGACTACGCGACCCTGTACCGCAAGGCGACTATGACGGACGACACCGTGTTGCTCGAGACGTTGGCAAAGAGATTGTGCATGTTCTTGCAGATGTTCTATTCGCTCGAAGACGGCTACGTCATAGGCAGGATAGACTTCGACGAATTCATCTTGTCCCACGACAGATGCTGCTGCGTGTGCTTTTCGTCGGCGCGCAAAGGGATGCCGTATCAAGACATCGCGCAGATCGTCGCCTATGCGATGTGCAATGCGGTCGGAGGGTGCTTCGCGGCATATCCGTTCGTCCGAAGGATCTTGGACGGGTTCCACATCGACGCGACGGGAGTCGTCAACGATATGGGCGAATACATCGACAGGTACGCCAAAGAGAGCGGCTCGCCGGTGGACAGAGAGGCGATCCTCGAAGCGTTGATGAGCTTTGACGACGCGGCAATGATATCCAAACTGAAACCAACCGACTGATGTCGGGAATAACACATACCAAGGAGGCAGAAATGAAATTCGCAGAGAGATTGAAGGAGCAAAGACTCGCTCATGGCTACAATCAGGTGTATGTCGCCAAGTACATGCAGGTTTCGCAGGTTTCCATCAGCAACTGGGAGAGAGGACTCAAGGAGCCCAGCTACCAGGCGTTGATCGACCTTGCAAATCTGTTCGGAAAGACGACCGACTATATGCTTGGTCTCGAAGACGACAAGCGTTCTCGTTGAGTTGAGTTCGACGGTCCCTCTCGCAAGGGAGGGACATGATCGAGGTTTTCTCGAGCGCGATTTTCGCGCTCTTTTTTTGTCCAAAAAGTTTGATTTTGCGCCTCATATGCGGCGCAAGGCTGTCTGTCGCGCAGACAGCGAGCGCAAATGCCGCAGGATCGTTGCGCGCTTGCCGAGCTTTGACGCTCTCCGCGCGCGGACAGCGAGCGCAAAGACGGCGCAAGAGAGCGACGCTTTTTGGGCTAAGACGGCAGAGCTCTTGCGAAGAAAAATCGGAGTTTGCAAATAATAACCCCGTAACAGTTGAAATTGTGCGCGCATTTTGTTATATTATTTATAATTGCGTAGTCTGCGTGCGCGCGGACAGAAAGGAAAGGACAATATGAGAAAGAGAATTTTCGTCGCAACATTGATACTTTTGCTCGCGGTGACTTCGTGCCTCGCGCTGGCTGCCTGTCAAGACGGCCTGAGCGCGCCTGCCAACATCGCCATCAGGGGCAACGATCTCAGTTGGGACAGAGTGCAGGGCGCCGAGTCCTACATCGTCACGATCGTAGGCGAGGATTATGAGGATGAGGGCGAGTCGGACGACGGCTTCTATCGTCTCGAGCTCACCGAGCCCGGCGACTACACGATCACCGTCGTCGCAGTCGACGCCGAGGGCAACAGGAGCGATCCTGCGACCTATGTCTATACGTTCAAGGTCAGGCTTGCGGCTCCGTCTCAGCCCGTACTCGGCGAGGACGGCAAGACGATCAGCTGGGGCGAGGTCGAGAATGCGGCTTCGTACAGCCTGCGCATTTGGGATACGCTCGAGGACGAGCTGATCGAGTACGTCTCTGTCGACGGCACGAGCTATGAGCTGCCCGACAAATATGAAGAGACGGGCGGATATGAGTTCTCCGTCGCGGCGATCGCCGCCGAGGGCAGCAACTATTCGGACAGCACATACAGCGCGGTCTTTGCTCTTGCCAACAGCGAGCAGCTTGCCGTGCCGGCGATCTCATCGCTCTCCACGCGCATACGCTGGGCGGCGGTCAGCGGCGCGAGCGGTTATGACGTCAAGCTCACCAACCGAGAGAATGCAGACGCAACATATTCTTATCACGTCACGACTTCTTCGACTTCGACGACGGCTTCGGTCGCATTGACCAGCTTTGGGATCGAGGAGGCGGGCGCCTACGACATCCAAGTGCGCGCGACCGGCGACGGCGTCGTCTATCTCGACTCCGAATGGAGCGAGCCGTCCGAAGAGTATGTCGTCTACAAGCTCGCCGACTTTGACGAAAACAATACCATCGTCGTCGAAAGCGGCGTGAGCGCGGACAGTCAAGTCGTAAAATTCGACGTCACAGCCGAGCAGGCGGAGAATGTCGAGCACTACATCGTCTCCGCCTATGCGATCGACGGCGACGGCTCCGCGAGCGTCAGCGTAGGCAGCTTTGACCTCGACATAGACGGCGAGCAGGACGGCTGGTCCGTCGTCGACAACGGGGACGGCACCAAGACCTACACCGTGTCCATCGACAAGATCTTCTTCGACGCGGAGGGAGAGGCGGCAGTCGCGCAGAGATATTATGGCAGATCTTACGAGATCAGAGTGCAAGCCAAGCGCGAAGATTCGGAAGGCGTCATCGACGGCGATTCTGCGACCGCGGAAGGCTGCTATATCAGCTATCTCACGCCGACCAAGGACGGCGAAGATTATCTGATCTCCAACGCGGGCGAGCTCGCCTATATGCACTTCGAGCCCGACGCAAGCTATATCTTGACCGCCAACATCGACTTCCAAGGCTATATGTGGCGCACGATCGACAGCTTTGGCGGCAGTCTGAGCAATCGGCACAACTACATCATCTCCGACATCGTCTATGCCTCGGACGGCGACGAGCTTGGCTTCTTCGGGACATTGACGGGCAGTGTGAGAGATATCGTCATCGCCGACGCTCGGGCGACTTCCGAGACGGGAGTCCTCGTCGGACTGCTCGCGGCTCGCAACGACGGCGAGATCGCAGGCAGCTTCGTCACAGGCACGATAGACGCCGCGGCGTCCGTTGCGGGGGGACTCGTCGGCGACAACAACGGCACGATCTCGCAGAGCGCCGCCAACGTCGACGTCACTGCGGCGCTTGCCGGCGGACTTGTCGCTATCAACCGCGCGAACGAGGTCGAGGGACAGCTCGTGCCCAATATCGCGTATTCGCAGGCTTTCGGCACGATCGCGGCGCAGCACAGCGACGCAGAGATCGCGCTTTATGACAGCGTCGGCAAGGTCTATGCAGGCGGCTTTGTCGGCGAAAATCACGGCTACATCATGTACTCGTCCTATGAGGGCAACGTCACGGCTGCCAACTCCGTTGCCGGCAACGCAGTGCTCGCAGGCGGATTTGCGGCGTTCAACGACGGCGAGATAGAATACTCCTATGCAGGCGCCAATTACAGCAACAACAACCAGCTCCGCAACACCGTCTCGGCGACGTCGAGCACGGCGGCGGAAGGCATCGCCGCAGGCGGCTTTGTCGGCTCCAATGCGGGCGCGATCTCGTCCTGCTATGCCAACATCCGCGCGACGGCGTCCAAAGCGGGCGGCTTTGTCGGTTCGGACAGCGGCACTGTCTCGTACAGCTACTCGATCGGCGGCATAGGCTCGGGCGTGGTCACATACAACGGCTTTGCAGGCACGGAGGGCGGCGCTTATGACACCTGTCTCTTCTACGACGCAGATCTCGGCGCCGTCACCGCGGGCGACGGCGTGACGCGCGTGACGCGCGAGGGCAGCGACTTCGCGTCGGTCGGCGCCGCAATGGCGGAAGCGCTTGCGGACCACGGCTTTGTCAAGAGCGACAATGCTGCAAATGCCGTGCTCGTCAACCACTACTACGTTGCGGCGGCGGACAGACATTTGACGCTGACCGAAGGACAGGCGGTGGATCTGACCGTGTGGAGATGCACGGACGACGGACTGCAGGAGATCACCTACGCCGAAGGAATGGAAGGCGCGCGCGTGTTCGGTTCCGAAGTCGGTTCCGAGAGCCGCACGGCAGGCGAGTACGCGATCCAATTCTCCAACGGCGCGTTCTCGATCTTCATCGCGATGACGGTCAACAACTGATATATCGTCTCTCAAGACGGCGGAGCAGCGCGCTCCGCCGGTTTTTTGCGACCTGTGTCGAGTTTTTGCGCGCTATGCGCGTTGTCGGCGGCGCACTTTGCATTGCCTTTACGCTTTCTTTGCAATGAATTTGCCTTTGCGTGCGAAAAAACGTGCGCGCGCGAGTACAAATAAATTGAAAAAGAAGTTCAAAGCTGTTATACTATATGCGACGGATAATTCCGAATCTCAAAGAGGAAAAATTATGGACAAGGACAACGAACAATTGACCGCCGACGTCGGCGCGGCTCAGCCCGATACGGCTCCTGCGAGCGGCGGCACCCCTCAGGGCGGCGAGATCAAGATGAAACTCGACTTCAAGCGCACGCTGTTTGTCGGCTTTGCGTTCATGGGCATAATGTGCTTCTGGGAAGTCTATGACTACATAATGCCGCTCATCCTCAACCGCGTCTATGGGCTCAATGCGACCGAATACGGCTTGATCATGGGTCTTGACAACTTGCTCGCGATCTTCTTGCTCCCGTTCTTCGGCTCTCTGTCCGACAAGGCGACGGGCGCGAAATACGGCAGACGCACGACATTCATCGTGATAGGCACGCTGGGCGCGATCATCTTTATGATCGTGATGATCGTCATCGAGAACGTGCAGTACCAAAAGGTCATGGACCTCGACATCACGTCGCCGCAGGTGCTCGTCGACGCAGGCTATCTCGCCCCCGAGGCGTGGAATGCGGACGTCCGATCGCTGTGGCAGCAGATCGAGGCGGCAGGCATGTCCCCCGACTCCATAGACAGCGTGTCAGAGTTTGTCAGCGCGGGTTCGCCGCAATATCAACAATACGGCGCATTCCTCAACAGCTTTTTTGACGCCCAATACGCGATGGCTGCCGACGTCACCAAGCAGAATCCCGGCATCATCATCGGATTCATCGCCGCTCTGCTCCTCGTGCTCGTGTCCATGGCGTCCTATCGCTCTCCCGCGATCGCGCTGATGCCCGACGTCACTCCCAAGCCGCTGCGCTCCCAAGCCAACGCGCTGATCACGCTTATGGGCGGCGCGGGCGGACTTGCGTCCATCATCCTCTATACGCTGCTCGCCAAGGAGAGATACCAGTCGCACATTGCGCTGTTCGTCACTCTGGCGGCGGTCATGGCGGTGATGCTCGCGGCGTTCTTGCTGACCGTGCGCGAAAAGAGATTCGTCGCCAAGCGCTTTGAAGAAGAGAAGGCATGGGGCGTCGTCGACGAAGAGGAAGTCGCGAGCTACTCCAAGCTCCCCAAGGCAAAGGTCATCTCGCTCATCCTCATCCTCGCGACGGTCTTCTTGTGGTTCTTTGGCTGGAACGCCATCAAGAGCCACCTGTCCACCTATGCGACCAACGTCTTGAAGTTCGACGACGGCTTTGTCGGCATCATCAACATCCTCAATGGCGCAGGCGGCGCGATAGCTCTGCTTCCCGTTGCGCTGATGGCGTCCAAGCTGGGCCGCAAAAAGACCATCCTCATCGGCGTCGTCATCGCCGTGTGCGCGTTCATCCCGTGCATCTTCCTCAGCGATACGATAGAGCAGACCGTGCTCAAGATCGCATTCACCGCATGCTTCTTGATCGCCGGCTTCGGACTTGTCATCATCAACGTCAACACGCTGCCGATGGTCACCGAGCTCGCCAAGGGCAGCAACGTCGGCAAATACACCGGCTACTACTACGTCGCGTCCATGACCGCGCAAGCCATCACTCCGATGATCGCGGGAGCCATCATGGAAGCCAATCCCGACAATGAGAACTTGATCTTCGTCTACGGCGTATGCTGTATAGCGGCGTGCTTCGTGACGATGTTCTTCACCAAGCACGGCGACAACAAGCCCGAGCGCAAAAAGAAGATGGTCGAATATTTCGGAGAAGAAGACTGATGGCAAGATCGCGCGCTTCCAAGCGCAAACTCAAAATTTGGCTGATATTGCTCGTCGTCGTGCTCGTCGTCGCGATAGCCCTCGGCGTGCTCTATGTCGCCAAGCCCGAAGTGTTTGAAGCGATCATCGCGTTGGTGCTCCCGAGCGACGACGTGCCATCCGATACGGACAAACCCGGCGAAACCGATCAGCCCGGCGGCGTCGAGGAATTGCCCGACAACACGACCGTCACGGGCGATATCCTCTCCGTCGAAGTGCTCAACGTAGGGCAGGGCGACTGCATCTACATCAAGTTCCCCGACGGGCAGAACATGATCATGGACATAGGTTCCGCGATCCGCACGACTTCGCCGTGGAACGTCGTCGACGGAGCGCTGCAAGAGGACGATGTCACGCAGATCGACTATCTGTTTATCACGCACGGCGACTACGATCACATCAGAGACGCCAAGAAATTGCTGGACAACTATGAGGTCGAGCACATCTATATGCCCCTCGACAAGGCGCAGGACTCCAACACATGGATGGATCTGCTCCAAGCCGCAGAGGACGAGACCTACACCGACGAAGACGGCGACACGCATGACTCGATCTATCACGAGAACGTCGGCGTGTTCTCGATCACGGGCGAGGGCTGGACGATGGACTGCTACACCTACGATCTCGCCGACTATCCGAGCGGCACGAATGCGGAAAAGATAAATTCCGTCTCGCCGATCTGCTTGTTGGAATATCAAGGCCGCACGATTGTGCTGACGGGCGATACCAACGAGATGAACGAAGAATATCTGCTCGCCAAGGGCTACTTCGACGACGTCGACGCCGACGTGCTCAAAGTCGCGCACCACGGCTCCAAGTCGTCGACGACGCAGGAGTTCCTCGACGCGATCGACGCCGAGTTCGCGATCATCTCGACCAGCGGCACCGAAGAAGAGCCTCATGAAGACTATACGCACCCCAATCCCGAGCTCATGGAGCGCCTGCGCGACTATACCGACGAAACGCCCGACGGCGACTATGTCGGCTTCCGCGAGATCTACATCACCGCCGAAGTCGGCTCCGTGACCGTGCTCGTAGGAGAGGGCGGAGGGCTCAACATCTTGACCGAGAGCGGACAGGATGAATATGTCGGCGATACCGAACAGTCGGGCGATACCGAACAGCCTGGCGAAACAGAACAGCCCGGCGAAACAGAACAGCCCGGCGAAACAGAACAGCCTAGCGGCACCGAGCAGCCCGGCGACACCGAGCAATCGGGAGGCGAGGGATCTGAGCAAGTCCCCGACGCGGAGCGGCTGCCTGCCGCGGCGTTGTACACAGACATTTTCCGAGAGGACAAGTCCGCCTTTGCCGAGGCGGCATAATAAACGCGCACAGCGCACAGGAGAGAGAGATGGCTACATTCGACATAGAGCTGGTCGGCAAGGTCGGCTCGATGGCGCTCGTCAACAAGAAGTGGGGCGACGTGGACTACAACGTCATAGCCCACATCAGCAGACAGCTGCGTCCCGGTTACATCTGGGTGACCAGCGGCGCGACCGAGATCGGGCGCATAGACTATATCCGCCGCACGGGACATGAGCTCAAGGGCGCCTATACCGACGTCAAGAGCGACTATGCGGCGCAGGGACAGGCGATCTTGATGGAGAGCTATCGCCGCTATGTGGATCCCAAATACAGCATCAGACAGATACTCGTCGAGCATCAGCATTTCAACGACGACGCAAAGGCGGAGTCGCTCAAACAGCTGCTGCTGCGCTGTCCGTCGCAGAACGCTATTCCCATCGTAAACTACAACGATCCGCTGTCCAACGAGGAGATCGTCAAGACAGAGCTGCAAGTGTTGATGCAGCGCAAAAAGCACGTCGTGCATTGCGCCGACAACGACGAGACCGCCGCACAGATCGCCGATCTCGTCAAGTGCAAGCACTTGCTCATCTACACGTCGACGGACGGCATCTATCGCGTGCCAGGCGATCCTACGACGCTGATCCCTGAGATCAAGGGCAAGGACGCCTACGAGCTCGTCGACGCGATCTCGGAGTGTCAAAAGCTGTGCGAGGGCAGTTCGCGCGAAGGCGCGGCAGGCGCGCGCGCAAAGCTGGAATACGTCAAGGCGCCCGCGCAAAACGGCACGCGCGTCTACATCGCCAGCCCCAAGTACGACATCGCCGACGTGCTGTCGGGAGAGGCTCCCTGCACGCGCATATTCATCGCGTGATCCGTAGTTTTCCGCCCGTCTTCGACGCTCACAGCCGCGTGCTCATATTGGGCAGTATGGCGTCTGTCAAGTCGCTCGAAGCGGGCTTTTATTATATGCATCCGCGCAATCGCTTTTGGAGCACTCTCGCCGCGATCACAGGCGATCCCGTGCCCGATGATATCGAGGGCAAGAAGGAGTATTTGCTGAGCCATCATATCGCGCTGATGGACTCCATCAAGACTTGCACACGCAGAGGCTCTCTCGACTCTGCGATCCGCGACGTCGTGCCCAACGACATAGACAAGGTCGTCGCGGCGTCCGAGATCAAAGCTATCTTCTGCAACGGCGCACTTTCTTACAACGTCGCGCGGCGTGCGTTTCCCGAGCTGAAATTCGTCAGGCTCCCGTCCACGTCGCCTGCCAACGCAGGGGCATGGGATCTCGGAGAATGGATGAAGATCAAACCGTTTATTCAATGAAAAAATGCGCGGCAAGAGCCGCGCGATTTTTTTGCAAAAGTATATTTTGCAGACACAGGCGCCTAAATTTGCGCATCGTCTATGTCCTTCGCGGGCACGGGCGAGCGTTTGAGCTTGCGGAAGAACAGCGCGAGCAATATCGCCGCGAGCACGCCGACGACGCAATACGTGACGGGAGTGTTGAGCCACAACCCCGTCAGTTCGAGCGGATAGAATGCGCCGATCAGGATGAGCGGCACGACGAGCGCGGTGCATATCGACAGCGCCGTCGCCTGCGCGGCTTTGCCTATCGCTAAGAAGAAGCTCTGTGCCGCGAACGACGCCCATCTGACAAAGTAGCCTGCGCCGAACAGCCGCATAGCGAGCGTCGTCAGCTCCAAGGTGTTTTGATCGGGCGACTGCAAGAACAGCCGAGCGAGCGCGGTGGGGAAGCAGAGCATCGCGATCGCCGCGCAGACGGACACGACGGTGCAGGCGGCATAACAGCACTTCTCGATCGAGAAGACGCGTTTCAGATCTCCGGCGCCCCAATTGAAGCCGATGGCAGGCTGCAGCGAGTCGCACGCGCCGTACATTATCGGGATGACGACGCCCTCGGCGTACATCAGCACGCCGTAGACGTTGACGGCGGTCTCGCCGCCGAAGCGCAGCAGCAATATATTCATAAAGATAGACGTGACGCGCGCGGCGATGTTGTTGAGGAAGTTGGGCGCGCCGCAGGCGACGATGCGCTTGATCATCGCCGCATGAAAGCGCGGCCGCACAAAGCGAAGCGCGAGTTTGCCTGCAAAGAAGGGTACGAACGCGCCTATCGCGCACAGCATCATCCCCAGACAGGTCGCGAGCGCAGCCGCCCATACCTGCAAGTGCAGTACGAACAGGAACAAGAATTCAAAGCCCATGCACAGCAGCGACATCGCGACGTTCATCGCAAGGCTGCCCTTGATCACGCCGCTTATGCGCAGATAGTTGTCGACGGCGAAGATGATCGTCGTCACGGGCGAGCACAGCGCATAGACGCGCAGGTATTGCACGCTCAGATCGAGCAGTTCGCCCTCCGCGCCCATCAGCGACAGTAGCGTCGGAGCGAGCGCGAAAAGCAGTCCGCCGAGGCATATCCCCGAGATCACGATCATTATGCACGAACAGGTGAAGATGTTGTTGGCTTCGGCGTTTTCTTTGCGCCCCAGCGCGTGCGAGATGGGTACCGACGACCCCACGCCGATCAAGTCCGCGATCGCGAAGTTGATGATGACAAACGGCATCGCCAGATTGACCGCCGCGAACGGCGTCTCGCCCAAAATGCGCCCCACCATCAAACCGTCCATCAGTTGATAGAGCGAGGACGCGAACATCCCGATCGCACCCGGGATCGCCGCGAGAAAGAAGAGCTTGAGCGGCTTTGTCTGAGAGAAGAGAGTCTTGTTGTCCATACGATCACTTGTCGGTTCCCAGATTTTTGCACAATAGGTCGGCATATTCCGACAGTGCGCGCACAAAGCCGTCGCCGTGTTTTGCGACGACTTCTTCGGTCGTGTCCAGCTCTGCGCGATAGAGCGCGCCGAGCGCTTGCTTCGCATACGCCTCGCCGCTTGCGGTCAAGGAGATCTCCTTGGTCTTGCCGTCCGCAAATGTCAACGCCGCATAGCCGCCGTCGACCAGTTCTTTGACCAACGTGTTGACGGTGGTCTTGGGGATGAGCCAATCGCGCGCCAATTGCATCTGCGTGTGCCTCTCGCCGTCGTCGAGCGCATAGAGCAGCGTCAGCATGTTCTCCTTCAAACTATGCCTGCGCGCCCACAAATAATACGCGCCGTTGATGCGGTTCACCGCATTGTCCAAGCGCATGATCAGCCGTATCGTTTCGTTTAGTTCCATGATATTCCCGTTCTCCGAAAAGGGTGTAGATAGTACGCATTCGTACTATCCAACCATCATTATAGCCGAATTCGAAAATAGTGTCAAGAAAAATTTACGCCGCGTATAGCGGCACATTTTGCGCCTTGTGCTCTTTGAGAGAATACTCAATGATCCGCACAAAAAAGCTTTGCATATAGTTGAGCTTAACGAACAAATGTCTCGCGTTTTGTCGCGCGAAACCGCGCTTCTCGCGCGACTGAATAACGCGCCGAGCCAAAATGACACTTTTGGCAAGGCGCCCCTTGCGGAGCCGCGAGCGGTGAGCGAACGTGCTCCGTCGGAGGGGATCATTGAAGGGGAACCAAAATGCCTCCGTATATGAGCGAAGCGATTTAGGAGATAGCATTTTGGTGCCCCTTCAA
>CALWKR010000005.1 GCA_944381315.1 uncultured Christensenellaceae bacterium | reverse complement strand
GCCGATAGGGTACGGCGAGAAGCTTTCGTATCGAGCCGCGCGAGCGTCTGCTCGAAGCGTTGGTGGAGCTGAGGGGAGTTGTAAGGAGCGGACAGAGTCCGCGACGGAATAGCGATTGCCGATAGGGGATGGCGAGATATGGAGATATCGAGGTACAATCGCGTCACGATTTCGGTGCCCATCAGCGGAACGGAGCGGAGAGCGAGGCAGGGGCGAGCCAAAGAAAAAGGGAGTGGCACTTGTGCCGTACTCCCTGTTTTTTGGATCGCTTTGAGCCGACGCTCGAAGCGCTGGTGGAGACAACAAGACTCGAACTTGTGACCTCTACGATGTCAACGTAGCGCTCTAACCAACTGGGCTATGCCTCCATAGCTTTGATACTATATCATAGCGTGCGGCGCATTGTCAAGCCTTATGAGGCTGTTTTTTTACGGAAATTTGTATGAGGCGGGCTGGGCGGCGCGATTTACAAAGTCTTTACAAAAACTTAGCCAATGTTATGTTGGTTGACGTGAGGGCTGTGGGGTATCATGGTGGTGATCCCAAAGGGGATCGAGGAGAAAAATATGAAAAGACTTACGAAAATCGTACTTGCAATGATGGTACTTGCGATCGGCGTGAGCTGCTGCTTTGCGGCTTGCACGAGCACTGATTCGGACAACGAGATCAGGGTCTCGGGTTCTTCGTCCGTCTCTCCGCTGATGCAGAAGTTGGCGGCGGAATTCGAAAAGCAGAATGAAGGCGTCAAGGTCAGGATCTCGACCACCGATTCTACTTCGGGCGTTGCGGACGCAATGAAGGGCACGGTCGACATCGGTATGGCGTCAAGAGCTTTGAAGGACAGTGAAGAAGGCTTGGTCGCCACCAAGATCTGCGACGACGGCGTCGTGCTGATCGTAAACAAGAGCTCGGATCTGAACGACGTGACCTCTCAGCAGGTCTATGATCTGTACGCCAACGGCACCGCGATCGGCGGCATCGTCAATGCGGTCTCGAGAGAGGAAGGTTCCGGCACGAGAGACGCGTTCGACGATCTGATCGCCAATGCAGACGGCGACAAGCTCAAGGATCTCGTTGAGTTTGCCGGCAACGTGTCTATCCAGAACGGCACGAGCTATGTCAAGAGCGAGATCGCGTCCAACTCGAATACGCTCGGCTACATCTCGCTCGGATCGCTCGACGACACCGTCAAGGCGCTGACGTTCAACGGCGTAGTTGCGTCTGCCGACAACATCAAGAACGGCACTTACACGCTTGCGAGACCGTTCAACATCGTCACCAAAGAGGGCGCGGAGCTTTCCGCCAACGTGCAGAAGTTCATCGACTTCCTCGGCAGCGACGCAGCCAAAGAGATCATAGCGGAAAACGGTTACGTCATCTGATGGGATCCAATAGTACAAAACGTCGCGGAGACGTTGCGGCAAAGGTTGTATTTGCAGCCTCTGCCGCATTCTCCGTGTTTGCGGTTTTTGCGATAGTCTTTTATATAATCTACGAGAGCATCCCCGCTCTGTCCGAGATCGGGGTGTTCAATTTCATTTTCGGAACGGTATGGGCGCCGACCAAGGAATTCTTGGCGATCCCCGACAGATTCGGCGTCTTGCCTATGATCGTCGGCACGATCTGCGTGAGTTTGGGCGCGGTCTTGATAGGCGGCACGATGGGCGTGTTCTCCGCGATCTGCCTCAAAGCCTTTTGCCCCAAAAAGCTCAAAGGCCCGCTCGTCGCGGTGATCAACTTTCTCGCCGGCATTCCGTCCATCGTCTATGGCTTTTTCGGGCTTGTCGTCATCGTCCCGGCGTTGATGGAGATCTTCTCCGTCGCTTCGGGCAAGGGCGTGCTCGCGTCGTCGATAATTCTCGGAATGATGATCTTGCCGACGGTCACCAGCATGACCAAGGACGCGCTCGACGCCGTGCCGTCCAGCTATTATGAAGGCGCGCTTGCGCTCGGCGCGACGCCGCAGCAAGCCACGTTCAAGGTGACCGTTCCTGCGGCAAAGTCGGGCATCATCACGGGCGTCGTGCTCGGCATGGGCAGAGCCGTCGGCGAGACGATGGCGGTCATGGTCGTCGCAGGCAACGTCGCGGCGTTCCCGACGGGCTTGTTTTCCAACATCCGCACATTGACGATCAATATGGTCATCGAGATGAACTACGCGACGGGACTGCATCGTCAAGCGCTGATCGCGACGGGCAGCGTATTGTTGGTGATCGTGCTCGCGCTCAACTTGGGGATAGGCATTGCGCGCCGTCCCAAGAAGTACAGGGAGAAGAAGCGCGCCGCCAAGCTCGTCGCGGAGCCTCAGCCATCCGCGCCGCCGGCATTTGTCAAGAGCGGCAGGGGCTGCACCGTGCTCAAATATCTGAGCATAGTCTGCGTCGCCCTCGTCGCGCTGGCATTGCTGACGCTTGTCATATTCATCTTGGTCAAGGGCTTGCCGCACATAGATCTCCAATTCCTGTTCGGCGAATCGGGCAACGAGGGCATGACCTTGCGCCCCGCCTTTGTGACGACGGGATTGTTGATCTTGATCGCGCTCGCGATCGCGCTGCCGATAGGCATTTGCGCGGCGATCTATCTCGCCGAGTATTCCAAGCGCAACAGCCGCATGGTCAGAGTGATACGGCTGTTCACCGAGACGCTCTCGGGCATGCCGAGCATCATATTCGGCTTTTTCGGTATGTTGCTGTTCTGCGAATTCATGCAGATGCGCACGAGCATTTTGGCAGGAGGGATCACGCTCTCGCTGATGATCTTGCCGACCGTCATCCGCTCGACCGAAGAGAGCTTGCTGTCTGTGGACAACTCCTTGCGCGAAGCGTCGCTGGCGCTTGGAGCAGGCAAATTGCGCACGACGCTGCGCGTGGTATTGCCGTCTGCGCTGTCGGGCATAATCACCGCGATCATATTGAGCATCGGCCGCATCGTCGGCGAATCTGCCGCGCTCATCTACACCGCAGGCGCGGTGCCGTATGAGCCGAGCGGAGTCATGGACGCAGGCTCGAGCTTTGCAGTCATGATGTGGCTGTTCGCCAGCGAAGGACTTTATATCGATTACGCATATGCGACTGCGGCGGTATTGCTGATCGTCGTCGCATTGATAAACGTTGCCGTATGGCTCGTCAAGCACAGGCTTGCGGTCAAGGCATTCGGTTCGTCGGGCAAGCGCGCCGAGCGCAAGACGGCGAAGATCAAGGAGGCAAAATGAAGCAAACAACTCAAACCGTGTTCGACTTTTCGGGCGAGATAGCGGTCAAAGTGCAGTCGCTCAACTTGCACTACAATTCGTTCCACGCGCTCAAAGACATCAATTGCGAGATGAGGCGCAACGCGATCACCGCATTGATCGGTCCGTCCGGATGCGGCAAGTCTACGTTGCTTAAAACGCTCAACCGCATGAACGATCTTGTCGAGGGCTGCAAGATAGAGGGTACCGTCTGCGTGGGCGGCGTCAACATCTATGACAAGCGCACGGACGTGTCGCTGCTGCGCAAGAATATGGGAATGGTGTTCCAGCGTCCCAATCCGTTCCCGATGAGCATCTACGACAACATCGCCTACGGCCCGCGTACTTTCGGCGTACGCAAAAAGAGCGATCTCGGCGAGATCGTCGAGAATTCGCTCAAAGCCGCCAACCTGTGGGACGAGCTCAAAGACCAATTGCACAAGTCGGCGCTCGCGCTGTCGGGCGGACAGCAACAGAGATTATGCATTGCGCGCGCGCTTGCGATCAAGCCCGAGATATTGCTGATGGACGAACCGACGAGCGCTCTCGACCCGATCTCGACAGGCAAGATAGAAGAGCTGTGTGAGAAGCTGAAAGAAGAATTGACCGTCGTCATCGTCACGCACAATATGCAGCAGGCGGCGCGTATCTCGGACGACACAGCGTTCTTCTTGCTCGGCGAGCTGATAGAATTCGGCAACACCGAGAAGATCTTTGCGTCGCCCGAAAAGGAGCAGACGCTCAATTACATTTCGGGAAGATTCGGTTGATCGTTGCCCGACGGGCGAAAATGTGATACAATCATAGAGGGAGAAGCATATGCTGAAAAGATACGGAGAAGAATTGCAAATCGTTTTCGACGAGCTGATCAAGATGGCGTCGCTCGCCGTGGGCGCCGTGCGCAAGGCGGCGGACGCGTTCCAAAAAGGCGATCAAGACGCCGCGCGCGAGATAATGCAAGGGGACGAAAACGTCAATCGTTTCGAAAAAGAGATCGAGCAAAAAGCGCTGCGCATCATCATCAAATACCAGCCCGTCGCCAACGACCTGCGCGACGTCACCTGCGCACTCAAAATGATCACCGACATCGAGAGGATAGGCGATCAGGCGGCGGACATCGCGTCCGTGTTTTTGCGCATAGGCGAACCTGTGAAAGACGCCGACGTCTCCGTCATGGCCGCGCACGTCGCAGGCATGGCAGAGAGCGCGGTCAACTCGTTCGTCAACGGCGACGACGAACTTGCGCGCAAGACGATCGCTCTCGACGACGAGTCGGACAGGCTGTTCAACATCATCAAGGACAAGATGTGCGAGCGGCTCAAGGCTCATCCCGACGAGGCGGAGAAGATCATCTACATCATGATGATCGCCAAGTATCTCGAGAGGATAGGCGACCACGCGGTCAATATCTGTGAGTGGGCGATCTTCGTCAAGACGGGCATATACAAAGATTCCAAGATCATGTGAGGCGGCAATGAGTTTGATCTATTCGGTAGAAGACGACAAGGACTTGCAGGATCTGCTGCGGTTTTCGCTGGGCGGATTCGGCTATGACATAGAGCTGTTCGACAGCGCCGAGGAGCTGTTCGACAAGATGGACAAGGGCAGTCTGCCCGATCTCATCTTGATGGACGTCATGCTCCCCGGCATGGACGGCATAGCTGCGCTCAAAGCCGTCAAGAGCAATTCGCACTACAAGAAGATCCCCGTGATCATGCTGACGGCCAAGGCGACCGAGGCCAACATCGTCGGAGGTCTCAACTACGGCGCGGACGACTATATGACCAAACCGTTCTCGGTCATGGAGCTGTCTGCGAGGATAAACGCGAATTTGCGCAAAAACGCGAAGGACGAAGTCTTGGAGGCGGATGGCATCCGCATGGACTTGTCTTCGCACGAGTGTCTGATCGACGGCAAGAAGGCGTCTTTGACGATCAAAGAATTCGCCTTGCTGGCAGAACTGCTTCGCAGCGTAGGCAAAGTCAAGACGCGCGAAGAGCTGCTCGAAGACATTTGGGGCTACGGCTATGAGGGCGAGACTCGCACGCTGGATATGCACATCCGCACGCTGCGAGGCAAACTCGGCTCCCATGCGGCAAAGCTCGTGACCGTCAGAGGCATGGGCTTCAAGTACGAGGCTTGACGTGAAGAAGCATTCGCTCAGGCTGTTTTTGATCTCGATGGCGGCGCTTGTCATATTCGCCGCCGTTTGCATTGTCATCGTCGCGCTGACGACGCGCGAGACGGCTCGCGACGGGCTCGTGCGCGTCGCAGATCTTGTGTCCAACGAGTGCACCGCAGGGCTTGATCCTGCCGACATCGCTGCCTATGCCGACGAGGACGAAGAAGGCTATCGCGTGACATTCATCGCGCAAGACGGCACTGTGATCGCGGACAGCCTGCCCGACAGCGGCGAGAGCAACCATCTTGCCCGTCCCGAGGTCGCGGACGCATTGGAGAAGGGCGAGGGCTTTGCCGAGAGACATTCCGAAACTTTCGGCACGACGATGACCTACTATGCGCGGATGATAGAGCTGCCCGATCAAGGCACGGTGATCTTGCGCGTATCGGTGCCGGGATCCGCAGCCGCAGACGCGGCTCTGCGAGTCGTGCCCGTCTGTATCGGCGTCGTGATCGTGCTCGCTGTCGCGCTCATCCTTGCGGACAAATTCTACAACAGATCCGTCATGGTCGACATAGGCGAATTGAAGCGCCAATTGCACACGATCAATACGGGAGAGTTCAAAAAGCTCTCGCTCGACAAGAGCAATTCTGAGATGCTGCCCTACATCAACGAGCTCAACGAGATCGCCGATACCGTCAATTCGCTCAACAAGGTGCGCAGCGAGTTTTTCGCCAACGCCAGCCACGAGCTCAACACTCCGCTGACTTACATCAGCGGCTATGCCGAATTGATGGAGAAGGGCATGCTTACCGACAGCGCGAAGATACGCGAGTGCGGAGAGAAGATAGGCGCTCAGACCGAGCGAATGAAGGGCTTGATCGCCGATATGCTCAAGTTGTCGAGATTGGAGAACGTCTCATCCGACTTGGAGCGCGAACCCGTCGATGTGGGCGCATTGCTGCGATCGGTCGCCGATACCTTCCGCCTCGCAGCCAAAGAAAAGAACGTAAGCGTCAACGTCTACAGCTCCGTAGGAGTCGTTACGTCCAACGAACGCTTGCTCAAAGAGATAGTCATCAATCTCGTCCAAAATGCCGTGCGCTACAACCGCGAAGGCGGCAGCGTGGACATCTTTGCGCGCCTCGTCGGCAAGAGCTTGGAGATCAAAGTCGCCGATACCGGCATAGGCATCGCGCCCGAGCACCAAGAACTCGTCTTCAAGCGCTTTTACCGCGTCGACAAAGCGCGTTCGCGCAGCAGCGGCGGCACCGGACTCGGACTCGCTATCGTCAAGCACGCCGCCCAAAGGCTCTCCGGCTCCGTGCGGCTGGAAAGCAAAGAGGGGCAGGGGAGTACGTTTTATATTGAGCTGCCGCTTTGAGGAGGCGCCAAAATTTTTATGTGAAAAAACTCAAAGGCGCGATCTGTCGATCGCGCCTTTGCTCATACTCGATGATTTTGTTTAGTTTCCGAAAGTTTACCTTTGGTTGCAAATTTTATATCTCGATCAAAAAGACGGGCAGTGTCGGCATCTCGATCACAAAGGCTCGCAACTCTTCTGTCGGCTCGTTTGTTCCGCTCCGCAAAGCGAGAGCGGAACAAAAATGTATTGAGGGGGAAAACAAAATTAGCGAGTGTGAGAGGACGCGATCTTGCGTTGCAAAATCGCGTCCTCGATCCGAAGCGTTGAAATTTTGGGTGCCCAAGAATCCGCAAAAAGCATAGAAAATTGTCGAGCTAAACGAACAACGTAGCACATATATGTCGCGCGAAACCGCGTTTCTCGCGCGACTCGATAATGCACTCGGCGGATATGACACTTTTCGCCGAGTGCCCATTGCGGGATCGCGAGCGGTGAGCGAGCGCTTGTCCCGAGGGAGGGGGTGTATTGAGGGGGAACACGACGACCGCTTGTATGAAAAGAGCTGCCACCA
>CALWKR010000004.1 GCA_944381315.1 uncultured Christensenellaceae bacterium | reverse complement strand
TCGACCACTTAGAAACTTCGCCCTAGCGGAGACAAATTACAAGGCGCTTCTCGCCTTGTTTTTATTTGTCTCTCGCCTTTGGCTCGTTTCTCGCGTCGAATTAAACAGGACAGTCCGAAATAGTGACGCTCGACTCTGTCTCGCTATTCTGTCGTGAAAATTTTCACTCCTTACAAATCCAGTCACCTCGACCACTTAGAAACTTCGCCCTAGCGGAGACAAATTACAAGTCGTTTCTCGCCTTGTTTTTATTTGTCTCTCGCCTTTGGCTCGTTTCTCGCGTCGAATTAAACAGGACAGTCCGAAATAGTGGGCACTCAAAGATATCAGTTTGTCAAGCGGATCCGTTCCTTTTGAGTGCTTTCTTTGCCGTACTGCCAAGTACGGCGACGAAACGCTCGCTATTCTGTCGTGAAAATTTTCACTCCTCACAAATCCAGTCACCTCGACCGCATTTGGTCCCAATGTCAACTTATGCAAAGATTGACTAGACAAATTTTGAAAACGTGTGCAAAAGTTATTGATTTTTGCATTCAAATTGAGTAAAATATACTCACGACTTTGTGGAGATATAGCTCAGTTGGTTAGAGCGCTGTGTTCACATCGCAGAGGTCGTGGGTTCGAGCCCCTCTATCTCTACCACCGCTCCGAGCTCGCCTTGGAGCGCCCACAAAAAAGCGAGTTGAGTTTGCACTCCCTCGCTTCTTTTTTGTGTGCTCACCCTTGGCTTCGCTCTCCGCTCCGTTACGATCTCGGAAAACGAAATAGTGACGCGTCACTTCGTTCCGCTATTCCGGCGCAATGCGCCTTACGAGCCCCTCTATCTCTACCACCGCTCCGAGCTTGCCTTGGAGCGCCCACAAAAAAGCGAGTTGAGTTTGCACTCCCTCGCTTCTTTTTTGTGTGCTCACCCTTGGCTTCGCTCTCCGCTCCGTTACGATCTCGGAAAACGAAATAGTGGGCACCCAAAGTACGAAGCGTGCCTAACGATTATGGTAGCTTTTGGGTGCTTTCATTGCCGTACTGTCCAAGCACGGCGATGAAACGCTTGCGCTATTTGTCAATTTACGCTGTTGATCATTGCAACTCGCTATTCCGGCGCAATGCGCCTTACGAGCCCCTCTATCTCTACCACCGCTCCGAGCTTGCCTTGGAGCGCCCACAAAAAAGCGAGTTCGCAACAATTTGCGCTCGCTATTTTATTTGAAAAGGGGAGCGCGATCGGATCGATTTTGTATTTCTGCTCACACATTGTCCCCGCCCTTGATTGAGATCCGAGCCTTTGGTCAATAATCTCGACACAAATCAGGAGGTATTGCCGATGGCAAAGACAGTTGGGGGCGGAAAGCCCAATGCGAAGATAATGCAGATCGATGCGGCGCGAGTGCCGCACGGCGGCGAAGTTTTGACGACCGATCAAGGCGCGGTAGTCGCAAACGATCAAGAGGTACAGAGGGCGGGGGAGCGCGGACCTGCGCTGTTGCAGGACTTTGTGTTCCGCGAAAAGCTGACGCATTTCGATCACGAGCGCATCCCCGAGAGGATAGTGCATGCGCGCGGAACGGGAGCGCACGGCGTGTTTACGAGTTACGGCGACGCGAGCGCGCTGACCAAGGCGGCATTTCTTGGCGCCAAGGGCAAGCAGACGCCGGTGTTCGTGCGCTTTTCCACGGTTGCGGGATTCCGCGGTTCTCCCGACACGGTGCGCGACGTGCGCGGATTTGCGGTCAAGTTCTACACCGAAGAGGGCAACTACGACATCGTCGGCAACAATATGCCCGTATTCTTTGTGCAGGACGCGATCAAATTCCCCGATCTGATACACGCGCTCAAACCCGAACCAAACAACGAGATACCGCAGGCGCAGTCCGCACACGATACTTTTTGGGACTTTGTGTCGTCCAATCACGAGTGCGCGCACAACATGATGTGGCTGATGTCGGACAGGGCTATCCCCAAGTCCTATCGCACGATGGACGGATTCGGCATCCACACGTTCAAGTTCGTCAACGCAAAGGGCGAATACAAGTTCGTAAAGCTGCATTGGAAGAGCTTGCAGGGAGTGCAGTCGCTGATCTGGGACGAGGCGCAGAAGATCGCCGGCAAGGATCCCGACTTCAATCGCCGCGACCTGTGGGAGGCGATCGAGAACGGCAACTATCCCGAGTGGGAGCTCGGGGTGCAGGTGATGGATCCCAAGGACGAGTTTGGATACGACTTCGACATTCTCGACTGCACCAAGCTGTGGCCCGAAGAGATCATTCCGATCATGCCGCTCGGCAAGCTGACGCTCAACCGCAACGTCACCAACTTCTTTGCCGAGACGGAGCAAGTCGCGTTCTGTCCCGCGAATCTCGTGCCGGGGATAGAGCTGTCCAACGACCCGATGCTGCAAGGCAGATTGTTCTCCTATCTGGACACGCAATTGTCGAGATTGGGCGGCCCCAACTTCCACGAACTGCCGATAAACAAGCCGATCGCGGCGATCAACAACAACCAGCGCGACGGCATGCACAGGATGTCCGTCGACGAGGGTACGACTGCGTATTTCCGCAATGCGCTGCAACACGGCCAGCCTCACTTGGCGGCGCGAGGGCAGGGCTTGGGCGACAACGAGAGCGAAGTCTCGGGCGCCGTTACTCGCGACAGAGCCAACTCCTTCCTTGACTTTTACACACAGCCGTCATTGTTTTTCAACAGCATGAGCGATCACGAGAAGGGACACATCATAGACGCATTGAGATTTGAGTTGGGGAAGTGCAAAAATATGAACGTCAGACAGGCGGCGGTGGACTTGCTGGCAAAGATAGACGGCTCGCTCGCGCACAGAGTCGCCGAGGGTTGCGGCGCAAAGTGTACCGCAAAGGAAGGCTATCGCGCGAGCACCGCAAGTTCGCCGTCGCTGTCTATGGCGGCGCGCACTCCGTCGCCGAAGGGCAGCAAGATCGCTGTCTTGATAGCGGATGGATTTGACAAAAAATGCGTGGACGCCGTTTGCGAAAAGCTCGCCGCGATAGGAGCGTGCCCCAAGGTAGTCGCTCCGCGTCAAGGCTATATCTCCGCCAAGTCGGGCGGCGGCATCGACAGCGCCGACACGTTCGCGACGGCGGCGTCGGTGCTGTATGACGCCGTGTTCGTGCCATGCGGCTGCGCCGAAACATTGCGCAAGATCTATGCGGCTCGCGAGTTCGTCGCAGACGCATATCGCCATTGCAAGCCGATCGGCGCGTGCGGAGACGGCAAGCTGCTGCTTGCCGACGCCTTCCGCGCGGTGGTCTCAACGGACGACAAACCGTGCGACGACAAGGGCGTACTCACGCTCGGCGACTGCAAAGGGATAGAGGAGTTCGCCGAGTCGTTCGCGGCGATGATGTCGCAAAACAGGCACTTCGAACGCGATCAAGCTTGCTTGCTTTGATCGGAGTCGGAGACGCTTTCGGACTTGTCCGAGGGCGTCTCTTTTTGCTCCTCGGTCAGCGCCTTTCCGCTTACGGGACAGACGTCCTTGTCCGTGATCGCGCCGCAATTCGGACAAGTGCGGTTGATGACAGAATTTTGGCGCTCGTGTGTGTCATTCTCACTTTTTCGCTTTTCGACGAGCTTGTCATAGCGGCGCACTCTGAGCTTGGAATCTATCATCTTCATCGCCATGCTGACGGGCTTGTAGATCAAGAACGTGATCGCCGCGCACAGCAAGCCTTTGAAGATCGTGTAAGGCATATTGAATATGATCAGGCAGTCCCACAGCGTCGCGACGTCGGAGAAGATGGCTTGATACATCCCGATGATCGCTTCGATCGGCATGATTTGCTCATAGACGGGATAGGCGATGTAGTAGTTGGTCAGCAGCGAGAGCACGCCCATCACGACCGCGCCGACGACGGAGCCGATCAGAGCGCCGACTCGCGTGCGCTTGACTTTGTAGATCAGTCCTGCCGGCACGACGAAGAGCACGCCGAGGATGAAGTTGCTCAATTCGCCTATCCCGGCGGTCGACGTCGAGAAGAGATTGAGCAAATTCTTGATCAAGCAGACCAGCACCCCCGAGAGCGGCCCCATAGAAAAGGACGCGATGAGCGCAGGGACTTCGGAGAAGTCGAGCTTGATGAACGACGGCATGAACGGTACCGAAAAAGATAAATACATCAAGACTGCGGACAATGCCGCAAAGAGAGCGGTGAACGCAATATAGCGCACCTTGGAATAATGATATTTGGACATACCTCACCTTTCCTGTCCGGACTATACCGTCGGTCGGGGGATCGCACCCCGTCGGCGCCGTATCAAAGATTTGCGGCGTTTGCGGACTATACCGCCGGTGGAGAATTGCACTCCGCCTCAAGTTGAGATGAATACATTATGAAAGGTTTGCGAAAAAAAGTCAAGCATTGTATAATAGTGTTATGAAAATGATCTCCAACGGCGAAGAAGATACGTTCGCGATAGCGGCGCGCGTCGCCAAGACGCTTAGGGCAGGTGACGTGATCTTGCTGCACGGCGATTTGGGCGCGGGCAAGACCACTTTCACCAAGGGACTTGCCAAGGCGCTCGGCATCGCCGAAACAGTGACCAGCCCGACTTTCAATTATGTCAAAGAATACCACGGCGGCAGACTGCCGCTCTATCACTTCGATATGTACCGCGTCGCCGACGCGGATGAAGTCTATGAGCTTGGATTGGAAGAGTATTTTCAGCGCGGCGGCGTCGTCGTTGCGGAATGGAACAAGCTGGACGGGATAGACCGTCCCATCGACATTTACATCACGCCCAAGGGCGGCAATGTCAGGGAGATAGAGATCGATGACAAGCGTATTGGCTGTTGATTGCAGCGCGGACGAGATGATAGTCTGCGCGCTCAAAGACGGCGCATATGCCGAGTGCGTCAGCGGCGGCGCGACGCGGCACAACGGCGCGGTGCTGGGATGCATTGACAATGTCGTCGCACAGCTCGGCGCGAAGATAGCCGACTTTGACGCATTCGGCGCAGTCGTGGGCCCGGGATCGTTCACGGGGATAAGGATAGGTGTTTCCACCGTCAAGGCGCTGTGCCTTGCGTTGGGCAAACCGTCCGTCGCGATCGACGCATTGGAGCTCATCGCGTACCGCGAGGGCGAGTGCGTCGCGGCGATCGACGCGCGCAACGACAATTGTTATGCCGCGCGTTTTGACGCAGACGGCAATATGCTGCAAGAGGCGATGATACCGCGCGCTCAGGCGCTTGCGGCAGGGCTCAAAGTGATCGACAAGCGCCCCGACGACGTCGGACGCAGACTTGCCCGATTGACTTTGGCGCGCGCGCAACGCGGAGAGTTCGATCTCGCGTTGGAGCCAAAGTATTTGCGCAAGTCGCAAGCAGAGAGGATGAAAGACGGTGATTGAGTTCGAAGATATGAGGGCGGAGCATGCGGCGAAGATCGCCGAGATAGAGAGGCAGAGCTTTGCGCAGCCGTGGAGCGAACGGCAGATCCGCGAGCTCGCCGACGATCCGCGCGCGATCGCGCGCGTCCGCATCGAGAACGGTGAACCTGTCGCTTATTATAGCCTCTATAACATTTGCGGAGAAGGGTATATCAACGATCTTGCCGTCGCGCCCGAACATCGCGGCAGAGGACTCGGCAACGCTATCATGCAAGATATGCTCTATGCCGCGTCGCTCGCCGGGATGACCGCGCTGACGCTCGAAGTCAGAGCGAGCAACGCCCCAGCTCGCGCGCTGTACGAGAAGTTCGGCTTTGTCGCGAAAGGGGAGCGGAAAAATTTTTATGAGGACAAAGAAGACGCCGTCATTTATTGGAAGAATTGATGCAAGTCCGCAAATCAGACGTTTCGGATCAAGCGAGCTGTCGCCGTTGGCGGCAGTTTTTTTGTGCAAACGAATGTCGATCTTCAAATCGCAAACAGCGACAAAACTACGCCACAGGATCTTGACAAATATTACATCAAAAAATGCATCATACAAGCTTGACAAAAATTTCGGCGAAAAACGCGTCATGCAAACTTGACAAATATTACATCAAAAAGTGCGTCATGCAAGCTTGACAAGGTTTTCGGCAAAAGCTTGATGCGGATATAGGATGCACCTTCGGCGATCGCAGTCGAATAGAATATAGGGATAGACTTTTGCGAGGCGAAAGGTGACGGAGATCAATTATATACATCGCGGCGGAACGGGGACGCCGATCGTGTTTTTGCACGGCTGGGGCGGCGATAGGCATTCGCTCGACGCATTGGCTTTGCGAGTGCGCGAGCCGAGTTATTCGCTCGACCTGTACGGCTTCGGCAATACGCCACTCGACGCGCCGATGACCATCGATGAATATGCCGACGGAGTTGCCGCATGGATAGACGGCGTTGTCGGGCGCAGCGTGATAGTCGTCGGACACTCGTTCGGCGGCAGAGTGGCGATCTCGCTTGCGGCGAGGCACGGCGCGCTCGTCGACGGCGTCGTGTTGATATGTTCGGCAGGGGTGAAGCCGCGGCGCGGAGTACGGTATTTTTTGCGCAAAGCGCGCCATAAATTGCTGCGTCTTGTCGGCAGGGATACCGCCTCGTGCGGTTCGCCCGACTATCGAAATTCGAGCGGCGCTTTGCGCAAGACGATGGTCGCCGCAGTCAACTTTTTCCAAGAGGGTCAGATCGAGCAAATTTTGGCGCCCGTGTTGGTTGTATATGGCAAATTGGACAGAGAGACTCCGCCGTGCATCGCTCGCCGCATATGCCGACGGCTGCGCGACGGCGCGCTTGTCGCCGTGGACGGCGGACACTTTTGCTATCTGCGCAACGCCGCGCTTTTGGCGGCGGCTTTGGACGCTTTTGCAAGGGGGATAAAATGCCGATAATCTTTTGCGCCGCGGCGGTGCTTGCGATGAGCTTGCCGCTTCTTTCGCTGTTTCAATTGGGCGGCTATCGTCTGTCGCCGACAAGGCGCGCGCTGCCTGCGCTTGTCGCAACGCCAGTGCTTGCTTTGATATTGCAGGTCGCCGCGCTCGCCGCTCATGCGTTTTTGGAAAAGACGTTCGCGTCGATCGTGATCTCCTGCGCGTCGCTGATCTGCGCGTGCTGTCTGTCGGCATGGCTGATGAGTTCTTTTCGCAAAACTCCTCCGCACATGACCGCGCGATTCGTCAGATCGTGCGTCGCCGACGTCATTGTAGGCGGAGCGGTCAGCGCCGCCGCAGTCTTTGCCGCGCATATCGCTTGGGATATGGACGCTATCCTCGTGCCTGCCGTCATCGCGCTCTCGCCGCTGTGGGCGACGCTGGCGCATTTGATCGCGCTGCCCGTCGAAAAACTCAACAACGCGCGCTATCTCGCGCGGTGCCGCCGTGCGCTCAAAGCGCGCCGAGGGATGCTGACGGTCGCGGTGACGGGCAGCTTTGGCAAGACGGGAGTCAAGACCTATCTGGCGGCGATGCTGTCCGCGCGCTATCGCGTCTTTGCGACCCCGGCGAGCTACAACACTCCGATGGGCATATGCCGCGCGGTGTCGGCGATGCCGAGAGACGTCGATGTCTTTGTCGTCGAAATGGGCGCGAGACGGCGCGGCGACATAGCCGAGCTGTGCAAGCTCACCGAGCCCGATCACGGCTTGGTGACGGGCGTCGCGGCACAGCACTTGCAGACTTTCGGCAGCATAGACAACGTCTTTGCCGCCAAGAGCGAGCTGCCCGAATATCTCGCCGCGCACGGCGGCACTTGTTGCTTCAATGTCGCCAACAGGCTTGCTGCCGAGATGTATTCGCTCAGCGGCTGCCGCAGGCTCGCCGCAGGAGATTGGGGAGATTGCCGCGTCGAGTGTATGAGCCTGGGCGCGGAAGGAAGCAAGTTCACGCTCGCGTTCTCGGGAGGGGACGTCGCGGTGTGCCGCACGTCGTTGATCGGAGAGGCGAACGTCCGCAACATAGCGCTCGCGGCTTGCGCGGCGCACGATCTCGGGATAAGCGCGGAAGAGATAGCGGACGCCGTCGCGCATTTGCAGCCCGCGCCGCACAGGATGCAACCGATACGCACAGGCTCGATGACGATCATCGACGACAGTTACAACTGCAATCCCGACGGAGCCGCCAACGCGCTGGACGCATTGCGTCGCTTCGACTGCAAGCGCGCAGTCGCGACGCAGGGGATAGTCGAGGGAGGAAAGAGCGGCGCGGAGCTCAACGAACGCCTTGGCAGACAGATCGCGCAAGTCGCAGACGTGGCGATCGCGATAGGTCCCAACGCCGCCGACATCGTGAGGGGGATAAAGTCGGCGGACTTTCGCGGCAAGTTGTATGTCGCGCGAGACATAGCCGAGGCAAAGGAGCTTTTTGCGACCGTTCTCGGCGGCGTCGGCGCGCTGTTGATCCAAAACGATCTGCCCGACAACTATTGAAGCCAAAGTGCATATAATAGACACCGACAGGAAATAACGGAGGTATGACATCATGGTCGTTGCGGTCATTTACGGCGGAGATTCGTGCGAGAAAGAAGTGTCCGTCATCAGCGGTATGCAGGCGATCAACGCCTTGAAGGGGAGACACAAAGTCGTGCCCGTCTATTGGGCGGACGGCAAGTTTTTTTCGCCGTCGGACGCAGGGGACGTCAAAACATATCTGTCGTCCAAGGCGAAGAGACGCAGAGTGTGGTGGCTCGACGGCTGTCTCTATCGCAAGATCTGCGGAGCGCCGGTACGTTTCGCCAAGCCCGACTGCGTGCTCGTCTGCACGCACGGCGGACGTGGAGAGGACGGCAGTCTGCAAGGATTTTTGGACGTCCTCGGCGTGCGCTATACCTGCGCCGACGTCGAGGGCTGTGCCGTCGGTATGGACAAAGAGTTGTCCAAGCACGTCTTTGCGGCGATGGGGCTAAAAGTCGCGCCGTGGCGCAGCTATGTCTCGTCCGACGGTGACGACGACGCCGTTGCGGACGACGCGATAGCGAGGCTGGGACTGCCGCTGTGCGTCAAGCCGTGCAGACAGGGCAGTTCGATCGGCGTCTCGGTCTGCCGCGACCGCGAGCAAGTCAAAGAGGGCGTCGCGGTAGCGCGCAGCTTTGACGACAAGATAATCGCGGAGAGGGCGTTCGTCGACTTCAAGGAGATCAACTGCGCGTGCATGACCGTACACGGCGAGCAAGTCGTGTCGGCGACGGAGCGGCCGCTGCCGTGGAGCTCCTTTCTCAGCTATGAAGAAAAATATTTGAAGAGCGGCGGCAAATTGCAGGGCGGCGGCAGAGAGTGTCCCGCCGATCTGCCGCAGGCGCTGACCGCGCAGATAGAGGACGCGACGCTCAAGATCTATCGCGCTCTCGACGCGCGCGGAGTGATCCGCGTCGACTACATAGTCGAGGACGGCGAGCTGTGGGTCAACGAGGTCAACGTAGTCCCCGGATCGCTGGCGACCTATCTGTTTGCGCCGCTCGGGATGAGCGCCGCGGACGTATTGGACGCACTGATCGGCGACGCGGCGGAGCGCAGGGACGCAAAAAAGTGCAAATTCGATTCTCCTTTGTTGTTCGACTATCTCAACGCGAGCGCAAACGCTTGCAAAATCGAGGGCAAGATAATATAATTGATTGCGAAACAGCTGCATTTTGCGGCGCAGATCGGATAAATTTTAGGGCAGCGCCCAAAGGAGATAAAAATGGATAAAATCCGCATGAGCACCCCCGTCGTCGAGATGGACGGCGACGAGATGACGCGTGTGATCTGGAGCATGATCAAGGACATCTTGATCAAGCCTTTCGTCGATCTCAAGACGGAATATTACGACCTCGGTCTCGTGTCGCGCGAGGCGAGCGGCGACAAGGTCACGCACGAAGCGGCAATGGCCGTCAAGCGCCTCGGAGTGGGCGTCAAGTGCGCGACGATCACCCCCAATGCGCAGAGGATGACGGAGTACAACCTCACCCAAATGTGGAAGAGCCCCAACGGCACGATCAGGGCGATCCTCGACGGCACGGTGTTCCGCACCCCGATCATGGTCAAGGGCGTCGTGCCCTACATCCCGACGTGGGAGCAGCCGATCACGATCGCAAGACACGCCTACGGCGACATCTACAAGGACGTCGAGGCATATGTGTCCAAGGGCGAAAAGGCGAGCCTCGTCATCACAGGCAAGTCGTCCGAGCGCGTGCTCGAGATCTTCGACTTCGCCAAGACGGGCGGCGTCGTGATGGGCATGCACAACACCGACGCGAGCATCAAGAGCTTTGCGCGCAGCTGTTTCAACTATGCTCTCGACCGCAAGCAAGATCTTTGGTTCGCCGCCAAGGACACCATTTCCAAGACCTATGACCACCGATTCAAGGATATCTTCGCCGAGATCTTCGCCAAGGAGTACAGCGACAAATTCCAAGACGCGGGCATACAATATTTCTACACATTGATCGACGACGCAGTCGCGCGCGTAGTGCGCAGCAAGGGCGGCATGATCTGGGCGTGCAAGAACTATGACGGCGACGTCATGAGCGATATGGTCGCTACGGCGTTCGGCTCGCTCGCGATGATGACTTCGGTGCTCGTTTCTCCCGAGGGCAACTATGAGTACGAGGCGGCGCACGGCACCGTCACGCGCCACTATTACAAGTACAGAGAGGGCATCCCGACGTCGACCAATCCCGTTGCGACCATCTTTGCGTGGTCGGGCGCGCTCCGCAAGCGCGGTCAGCTGGACAACAACGCCGAGCTCGCCGCATTCGGCGACAGACTGGAGAAGGCGACGATCGACACGATCGAGGCAGGGGAGATGACCGGCGACCTCGCCGCCATTTGGAAGGGCGACGTCAAGGCAGTCACTCTCAACACCGAGGACTTCCTCAAAGCGGTCGCAAAGCGCCTCGCCTGACAACGAATTTGTGCGGCACGGCAATTTTGCCGTGCCGTTTTTTTGTTGCGAAAATAGCTGTATTGCAAAAAATCGCGCTGTTTGCATTTAATTTCGGCGATTTTCAATTTTGGTCTTGTCAACGTCGGTTTTATGTGATATAATAATGATGCAAGAGTTTGCAATGTAAGCATTTTATAAGGAAGTAATCAATGGAAAAAATCGCAATCATCGACTTGGGTTCCAATTCACTGCGCCTTGCTCTCGTCGATATCCTCGAAGGAGGATATTTCACCGTAGTGGATGAACTGAAAGAAACGGTCCGTCTTGCTCAAGATATGGAGCTTGACGGATTTTTGCAGCCTGCGCGCATGGCGCAGACGATCAAGACGCTCAAGATGTTCCGCAGACTGTGCGACGCCAACAAGGTGGAGAAGATCTATGCCTATGCCACCGCCGCAGTTCGCAAAGCCAAGAACCAACGCGGTTTCTTGGACGACGTGCTCGCCACTACCGGCATAAAGCTGCGCGTGCTCGGCGAGGACGAAGAGGCTCAGCTCGTCTATCAAGGAGTCATCAACTCCATGGACATACCGCGCGGTCTGATCATGGACATCGGCGGCGGAAGCACCCAATTCATCTATTATAATCGCAAAAACCTGCTCCAACACGTCACGCTGCCGTTCGGCGCCGTCGTGCTGACAGAGATGGCTGCCAAGCACGGCCATACTCCGCAAGAGCGCAGCCAATTCATAGAGGACTTTTTCAAAGAACAGCTCTCCAAGCTCGAGTGGCTGGGCGAGATCTTGCCCGACACCAAATTGATCGGCGTCGGCGGCTCCTTCCGCAACCTCGGCAAGATCAGCCGTATGTTGAAGAAGTATCCTCTGTCAATGGCGCACAACTATGTCGTCACGGCGCAGGAATTCGCCGGCATCTATGGCAACATCCGCTCGCTCGACCTCGACAAGACGATGAAGATCAAGGGCTTGTCCAGCGTCAGAGCGGACATCTTCCCGTCCGCGCTCGCCGCGATGAATGCCGTGATAGGACACCTCGGACTCGAAGAAGTCGTCATCTCGGGCGGCGGACTGCGCGAGGGCGCAATGTTCCGCTATGCGGTGCCTTCCACCAACGAGAAACCCATCTCCGACGTGCTCGGGCACAGCATCTATTCGCTGCTCAACTTCTTTGGCGAAAACATTCCGCACGCAGAGCATGTCTACAACTTGTCCATCCAGCTCTTCAAACAGCTCAAGGTGCTGCACAAGCTGCCGCGCGCCTATGTCAAAGTGCTGCGCACCGCCGCAATGCTCCACGATACGGGCAACCGCATAAAGTATTATGACCACCACAAGCACTCGTGCTACATCATCCTCAACAGCAACCTCTACGGCATCTCGCACAAGGATCTCGTCATGGCGGCGTTCATGGCATGCATGCACCGCAAGGGCGACATCAACACGATGGAGTTCATGCGCTACCGCGATATGCTCACCGAAGAAGACGTTGACGCGATCTTCAAACTCGGAGTCATCGTCCGCATCGCCGAGAGCCTCGACCGCAGTATGAGCGGCGTTATCAAGACTATCACTTGCGACGTGCTCGGCGACAGCGTCATCATGAAGACGGACAGCGAGGGAGCAGAGTGCTCGCTCGAGATCAAGGACGCGATGACAAGTGTGGGGGACTTCAAGAGGGCGTACAAGAAGCAGTTGCAAATTCTTTGAGGGGGCACCCGAAAATTTAACGCTTCAAATCAAAAGGCGTCGTCGCACCGCGACGATGCCTTTTTCATACTCGCTATTTTCGTTTTCCCCCTCAATCCTCTCTTTGAAGGGGCACCAAAATGCTATCTCCTAAATCGCTTCGCTCATATGCGGAGGCATTTTGGTTCCCCTTCAATGCCTTTTGTTCCGCTCTCGCTTTGCGGAGCGGCACAGGCGCCCGTCTTGGGCGGCTCTTTTGCGCCCTTTTGCACCTCTCGGAACGCTCGCGAGTTTGCAATTCTACCAC
>CALWKR010000003.1 GCA_944381315.1 uncultured Christensenellaceae bacterium | reverse complement strand
ATAAGTGTCCTCCTTTGGCTTTCGCCAATTATTATGATTTAATTATAACTTCATAGAGAATGTGCAGCTCAAAAGTTGTACACCGTGCAAAATAATTCTCAAACTTCCAAAAAATAAGAAACAGCCTCCGCGGATATCCGCGAAGGCTGCGTCTCAATGCAATGTCAATCTTAAACGAATACGAATTTTACGGTAAAGTCTCCGAGAGTGGGGTCGTATTGCGTCATCTTTAGCGTCAGCTTGCCGCCAACAGCCTCGGCGGTCATGTCCGAAGCAATCATGCTCCCGATCTTGATCTCGCTGCCGTCTTGGGTGTACGGCTCGGATGTAGACTCAATGCCGTTGTAATATAGCGTCACTATGCCGTCTTCAAATCTCAACATCGTGCCCTTGAACATATCTTCTATGCCCATTTCTTCGATCATAAAATCCATGAACGTGTCAAGATCCACGCCCATCTCCTCTGCCATCTCTTTCGCCTCGTCGGAAAATTCTACGTCGCAGGAATCGTAGACGAACGTCTTGCCGTCCACATCGGTGGCGCAGGCGGCGAACGCAGTCAAACATACCGCAAGCATGCAAACGACTGCAAAAATTGAAAAAGACTTCTTCATATTCTCCTCCTTCGGCTTTCGCCGTTTGATAAATGCATTATAACATTGTCCCGACTCGGCGCCGCAAATATTGTACGCCGTACAATCTCTGCTCCGATACGAGAGCACTCCACTCTTTGGCTCGAGAGCGCTTTCGCTCGCTGTGCAAAAGCCTCTCCGTTTGCGCTTTGCGCAACGATCAAGCGTGCCCGAGGCTGCAATTGATTGCACAATGTGCAATAAATAAAATAACTTTTCTCTTTTATGTTATATTGTTTTTATGATACGCATACAAGAGATACAGGCGCGCCTGCGCGACGCGATCAGTACGAGCCGCTTGACACAAGCAGAACTCGCCCACAAGCTCGGCGTAAATCCGTCGACGATCACTCGCTATATGCGCTACGACAAATATCCCGCTCTCGACACATTCGCCAACATTTGCGAGATCCTCGACTTGTCGGCGGACGAGATCCTCGGTCTATAAAAAAAGCAGCCTAAGCTGCCATTTCAAATTCTTGACTCACTCTTTGGCGAACACTATGGTGACGTCGCCGATGTAGCCCTCCGGACGCTCTGTCAGCTTGTCGCCGTCAATGAACAACTCGCCGATCTTGTACCCCGAATCGTCCGTCAAGACTATCGTATCGCCTTGGACGACATATGAACAGGACACGCGCTTGGGCCCGATCTCTCTGATCAGCTCGCCGTTTTTTAGGATGATCTTGTTTCCGCCGAGAGAAGATCCTACAATGTCTCTATATTCCTCTTCCGTGTAGCCATTGGACGCTAGCTCGGCAATGTCCTCGTCGTCAAGGACTATGTCTACGCGCGAAAAGACGTAAGTCTGTTCGTCCTTGCAGCCGCACGCAAAAACCGTAACGCACAAAACTATGGCGCACAGAAGCGCCGCGGTCAAAAACTTTTTCATCCTATACTTCTATTCTCTGTCAATACTGCGGACTCTCTGCTCCGTCCGCGTGCCCGTTGGACCCGCCGAGCGTCAGTCTCTTTGGAACACCAGCTCAACCGTCAAGCCCGGTGTGCCGGTGATCTCTTCTTGCAGCCCTATCACAAACAACGTGGAGTGGCAAAATCTGAAATACATGCCCTCGTTCAGCGGAGTGACTTCATCGCGCTCGCCCAATGTGACTTGATAGGTCTCCAAAGTGCCGTCGTCATAGATCACGACAAGCGCGCCGTCTTGGATCTCGAGTTTGTCCAAGCCGTATCCGTCCAAGATCTCGTCGCTCAACTCTACGCTGTTTTGAAGATCTTGGATCTCGACGCCCTGCTCTTCGAGATACTTTATCCCTCTCTCGTCCAAATTGATCATGTATGAATGGTGATAGCTGTAAGGCTTGTCGTACGGCGAACATGCGGCGAGCGTCGTCGCCAACACGCATATCAGCACAAGCGTTGCTGTCAATATGATCTTTTTCTTCATAACCTCTCTGTCTGCGCCGCGGCGCGTGAGTATATTATAGCCCAAGTTCGCCGCCCTCGTCAACAATACGCGACGAGTTGGAGCGCAAAACAGAGGAGCGCCATGCGGCGCTCCCTCGTGCAGACGATGTCATCTGATCACGTCGTTTTCGTAAATGGGATACTTCTTGCACAGCTCGGCGACCTTGGCGGAGCATCTGTCGATCGCCTCTTCGCCGTTCTTGACTATGTCGGCGATGCAAGCCGCGATCGTCGCCATGTCCGCCTCCTTCATCCCTCTCGACGTCACAGCCGGAGTGCCGAGCCTCAGACCGCTGGTCACGGACGGCTTTTGCTTGTCGAACGGAATAGCGTTCTTGTTGGCGGTGATGTGCGCTCTGTCGAGCAGCGTCTCCACCTCTTTGCCCGTCCTGCCGGTGTCGGACAGGTCGACGAGCATCAAGTGGTTGTCCGTGCCGCCCGAGACAAGACGGATGCCTCTCTCGACAAGCTCGTTGGCGAGCTTCTTCGCGTTGCGGACGATCTGGGTCTGATATGCCTTGAACTCGTCGCTCATCGCCTCTTTGAGCGCAACTGCCTTGGCGGCGATGATGTGCATCAACGGACCGCCCTGCGTGCCGGGGAAGATCGCCTTGTCGATCTGCTTGCCGAGCTCTTCCTTGCAAAGGATCAAGCCGCCGCGCGGGCCGCGGAGCGTCTTGTGAGTCGTCGTCGTAACGACGTCGGCATACGGGACGGGGCTGGGATGCACGCCTGCGGCGACAAGTCCTGCAATGTGAGCCATGTCCACCATCAGATAAGCTCCGACGCTGTCCGCGATCTCGCGGAATCTCTTGAAGTCGAGCAATCTCGGATAGGCGCTCGCGCCTGCGAGAATGAGGCGCGGTCTGTGCTCTGTCGCAAGCTCCTGGACCTTGTCATAGTCGATGAGGCAAGTGTTCTCGTCCACGGTGTATGGCACGATGTGGAAGTATTTGCCCGAAATGTTGACGGGGCTGCCGTGCGAAAGATGACCGCCGTGAGCAAGACTCATGCTCAGCACGGTGTCGCCCGGCTGGAGCAGAGCGAAGAACACGGCGAGATTGGCGTTGGCGCCGCTGTGCGCCTGGACGTTGGCGTGCTCGGCTCCGAAAAGCTGCTTGGCGCGCTCGATCGCGAAGCTCTCGACGACGTCGACGTATTCGCAGCCGCCGTAATATCTCTTGCCGGGATAACCCTCGGCATATTTGTTGGTCAAATGGGTGCCCATCGCAGCCATGACTGCGGGGGAAACTATGTTTTCGCTCGCGATCAGCTCGATGTTGTTCTGCTGTCTCTTGAGCTCGTCTTCCATTGCGGCGCAGACTTCTGCGTCCTGCTGTTTGATGGTCTTGAGGTCGATCATAGATCACTCCTTGTCGAATTTTGTATCTATATTATAACGTATTCGCGCGAGTTTGGCAAACGAGTTGAGAGCATTTGCCGCATATCCGCGCAAAAAACGGTAGCGCTCTATGCGGCGCGGATGTCGGCGATATTTGCAGAATAATGTCTATACATTGATGTACATTGATACTAATTGATACTAATTGGCAAAAATCGCAGCGTCAAAGATCAATGCCCTTGCAAAGCCGACGCAATATTGTTGCAAAAACAACAGTTGCAAAGCCGTGAGAATGTGGTATAATAATAAAAAAGATCGGAGGTACTCACAATGAGTGAATTTGTAAAAGAAGTGAACGGCGAAGAGCTCAAGAGCGTCATCGCCGACAACGATAGAGTGTTGATCGATTTCTTCGCGACTTGGTGCGGCCCCTGCAAGATGCTTGCGCCCGTGCTCGATTCCGTCGCGAGCAATCATCCCGACGTCAAGTTCGTCAAAGTAGACGTGGACAAAGAGCTGCAAGCGACGCGCGAATTCCGCGTCACCGCCATGCCCACCCTCGTCCTCGTCGAGAACGGCGCAGTCGCAAATCGCTCAGTCGGATATATGCCTGTCGACGAGATCGAAGAGCTGCTCGGCTGATCGCTGTCAACGTTCAATGCCGTCGCGTTTGCGGCGGCTTTTTTATTTCTCGGAAACTGTGCGGATATTTGCGCGATGAGCGAACACCAAAAAAGACGAGCCGAAAGTCTTGCGTTGAAACAGATCGCAAAAATCAAGCCGTAGACCGAGCCGATAGTTTGTAATAAAAATCAATAGAGCAAACTCAACTTTAATCGATTTGCATGCTCAAACTATCATGCCGAAAATATTGTCTTTATACTTGAAAAGCGTGCAAGCCGACTCATAATATCATGCCGAAAATATTGTCTTGGATCTGAAAAGAGAGCAAGCCGACTCAAAATGTTGTGCCGAACTCAAACAGGAGACGTTCTCCAAGTCTTGTCTTGTATCGGATATTAGAAAATCGAAAAGTCCAAGCCGCCAGTCAAGACCTCGGCGCGATAAGGCGAGAGACTATATGCGCCGCGATGCGGATGCCGCAGACGGACGGGACATAGGCGACGCTGGCGACGGGATCGGAGCAAGCGACGGTCGGCGGCGTCGAAGTGCAGCACACTTCGAGCGCGGTCACTCCCCTGTCGCGCAGCATGCGGCGAAACTTTTTCGCAAGCGGATCGTAGCTCGTCTTGAAGACGTCCTTGATCTCGAAGTTGCAGAAGTCGGCGCGGTTGCCTGCGCCCATCGCGCTGACGATCGGGACGCCGCGGACGGAGCAATAGAGCGCAAGCTCCGCCTTTGCGTCGAGCGAATCTATCGCGTCGGCGACGTAGTCCGCGCCGTCGATCAGCTCCGCGCAATTGTCCTTGCCGAGCATTTGAGGCACGGCGACTACGTTGCAGTCGGGAGCGATGTCGGCGATCCTGTCGCGCATCGCGTCCGCCTTGGGCATGCCGATCGTCGACGTCAGCGCGACGATCTGTCGGTTGAGGTTGGAAGGCATGACGACGTCTCCGTCGATCAGCGTCAAGCCGCCGACGCCGCAGCGCGCGAGCGTCTCGGCGACATAGCCGCCCACTCCGCCCAAGCCGACGACGGCGACTTTGCTCGCCTGCAAGCGCGCAAAGCCGTCTGCGCCGATCAGCGGTATCTCGCGCTCGAAGCTCACTTTTCCTCTATCTCCAAAGCCAGCTCGGCGAGCTGTTTGGGATCGACTTGCGACGGTGCGCCGGTCATCAGGCAGGACGCGTTCTGAACCTTGGGGAAGGCGATGACGTCCTTGATGTTGTCGGTGCCGGTGATGATCATCACGAGCCTGTCCAAGCCGAACGCAAGTCCGCCGTGCGGTGGCGCGCCGTACTTGAACGCGTCGACGAAGAAGCCGAACTTGTCGACGATCTGCTCCTGCGTCAAGCCGAGCAGCGAGAAGATCTTGCTCTGCATCTTGCAGTCGTGGATCCTTATGCTGCCGCCGCCCGCCTCCTGGCCGTTGATGACCATATCGTAGGCGTTGGCGCGCACTTTGAGCGGATCGGAGTCGAGCAACGGGATGTCCACGACTTTCGCGCTCGTGAACGGATGGTGAACGGCGACATAGCGCCCTTCTTCCTTGTCGTATTCGAGCAACGGGAAGTCGACGACCCACAAGAAGTCGAACTTGCTCTTGTCATAGAGCGAATATTTGTCGGCGAGATAGACGCGCAGCGAGCCGAGCACGGTGCGCACGAGAGTGCCGTCCGCGTCCGCAACGACGAAGATGACGTCGCCCTTGTCGGCGTTCGTCCTCTGTTTGATAGCAGAGATCTGCTCTTCGGTCAAGAATTTGAAGAACGAAGACGTCACCGAGCCGTCCTCTTTGAGCATAGCATAGGCGAGCCCCTTGGCGCCGCAGCTCTTGGCGAAGTCGGCGCAAGTGTCCACGTCCTTGCGAGTCATGGACGAGCACAAGCCCTTGGCGTTGATAGCCCTGACGCAGCCGCCGCCGTCTATCGCGCTACGGAAGACGGAGAACTCCGTCGTCGCGGCGATGTCGGTGACGTCGACGAGCTCCAAGCCATAACGGGTGTCGGGCTTGTCGCTGCCCCATCTGTCCATGGCCTCGGAGTACGGGATGCGGCGGAAGGGCTTGGTCAGCTCGATGCCGAGGCAGTCCTTCCACAGCTTTTTGACGAGGCCCTCGGCGATCTGCATCACGTCCTCGGAATTCTCAACATACGACATCTCCATGTCTATCTGCGAGAACTCGGGCTGACGGTTGGCGCGCAAGTCCTCGTCGCGGAAACAGCGCGCGATCTGATAGTATCTGTCCATGCCGGCGATCATCAACAGCTGCTTGTACAGCTGAGGCGACTGCGGAAGCGCGTAAAATTCGCCGTGGTGTATGCGGCTGGGTACGAGGTAGTCGCGCGCGCCCTCGGGCGTGGACTTGCCCAAGAACGGCGTCTCTATCTCCAAGAAATCGTGATCCGCCATGTAGTTGCGCACGGTGCGCGTGATCTTGTCGCGCATCACGAGGATGTCCTGCAACGGCTTGCGGCGCAAGTCGAGATAGCGGTATTTGAGCCTGAGCGTCTCGCTCGCCTTGACGTCGTCCGCGATGACGAACGGCGTCGTCTCCGCCTCGGACAAGATCTTCAAGTCGTCCGCCAAGATCTCGACTTCGCCCGTCGGCATGGTCTTGTTGACGTTGGCGCCGCGACTGCGGACAACGCCCGAACAGCAGACGACATACTCGCCCCTGACGGTCGTCGCCTTGGCGAAGACGTCGGCGTTGCTGCTGTCGTCGAAAGCGACTTGGACGACGCCCGTCCTGTCGCGCACGTCGATGAACATGAGGTTGCCGAGGTTGCGGCTCTTGGCGACAAAGCCCATCACCGTAACTCGCGCGCCTATATCGGTGCCGCGCAGCGCGCCGCACATATGTGTTCTCTTTGCTCCGTTCAAAAAGTCTGTCATATCACTTCTCCGTTTTGACGAGATAGGCGGCGAGATCTTGCCTTGCCACGCTCTCTTCGCTGCCCTTGTCCATATCTTTGACTTTGAATATGCCGCTCGCGAGCTCGTCGCCGCCTACGACGATCAAGTGCCTTGCGGCTATCTTGTTGGCGTACTTCATCTGCGCCTTGAAACTACGCTCCAAAAGATCGGTGTCGCAATGGATGCCGCTCTCTCTGAGCTGAGCCGCGAGCTTGAACGCCGCGAGCCTCTCGGCCTCTCCTATCGGGGCGATGTAGACGTCGGGGCGCGGATCGTCGCCGAACGAAAGTCCCTGCGCTTCCATCGTCATCATTATCCTCTCTATGCCGCTGCCGAAACCGACCGCCGGGCAATATTTGCCGCCGATGTCTTCGAGCAAGTGGTCGTATCTGCCGCCGCCGCCGACTGTGCCCTGCGCGCCGATGTCGCTCGATATGAATTCGAACACTGTGCGCGTGTAGTAGTCGAGCCCTCTGACGATGCCCGTGTCGACGACATAGTCTATGCCCAGCTCGTCAAGCCCTTTGCAGACGGCATGATGATGCGCGCGGCAATCGTCGCACAGATAGTCGAGCACGACGGGCGCGTCCTTGATCACATCGCGGCAAGTCGGCTCTTTGCAGTCCAATATGCGCAGCGGATTTTTGTCCAGCCTCTCGCGGCAAGTCGGACACATCTCGTCGATGTGCGCGCCGAAATACGCTTTGAGCGCGGCATTGTAGTCCTTGCGGCACTCGCGGCAGCCTATGCTGTTGACGTGCAGCACAAGTCCTTTGATGCCCAGCCTGCGATAGACGGCGTCGAGCAGCGACATCACTTCGACGTCGGCGAGCGGCGACGCGCTGCCGTAGAACTCCACGCCGAATTGGTGATGCTCTCTCAGTCTTCCCGACTGCGGCCGCTCATAGCGGAACACCGGGGTGATGTAGTACATCTTGGTCGGCTGAGCGTCGGCGTAGAGTGAATGCTCGATGAATGCGCGCGCAACTCCCGCGGTGCCCTCGGGCTTGAGCGTCATCGATCTGCCGCCCTTGTCGTCGAAGGTGTACATCTCTTTGTTGACGATGTCGGTCGTGTCGCCGGCTCCGCGCGCGAACAGCTCTGTGTGCTCGAACGTCGGAGTGCGGATCTCGCGTACGCAATAGTCCGCCGCGACTTCGCGCACCACCTTCTCGATGTAGTGCCACTTGTGCGCGTCGGACGGCAATACGTCCTTTGTTCCTTTGGGTAAACTTATCATTTCTTCCTCTTGCCAGCGTCGGCTCAAAGTGCGAGCCATCGACACGGGCGCCAAAATTTACAGAATATATTTGTGCAGATTGAGCGTGCGGATCGTCTTGTCCAGATGAGTCAGGACATACTGCTTGTCGACGACGACTTCGATCATGGATTCGAGATTGCCGGCATTGAACGAGATGTCGTCCAGCAGCGTCTCCATGATCGTGTGCAGTCTGCGCGCGCCGATGTTCTCGCTGTTCTCGTTCTCCGCGGCGGCGACGGACGCTATCTTCGCGATCGCCTCGTCGGTGAATTTGAGCGCGACGTTGTCCACTTTGAGCAGCTCGGTGTACTGCATCAGGATCGCGTTGTCGGGCTTGGTCAAGATCTCGACGAAGTCCTTCTCCGTCAGGCTGTCCAACTTGACGTTGATCGGGAATCTGCCCTGCAATTCGGGGATCAGATCGGATACGGACGAGATGTGGAAGGCTCCTGCCGCGATGAACAGGATGTAGTCCGTCTTGACGGGACCGTGCTTGGTGTTGACGGTGCAACCCTCGACGATGGGCAAAATGTCGCGCTGGACGCCTTCACGCGAGACGTCGGGTCCGCTCGTGTTGCCCTTGGCGGCGATCTTGTCCATCTCGTCTATGAAGATGATGCCCTCGTTCTCGGCGCGGCGGATAGCCTCGGCGTTGAGCGATTCGGGATCGATCAGCTTCTCGCACTCCGCCTCCATGAGCAGCTTGTACGCCTGCGCGACGGTGACTTTTTTCACCTTGCTGCGCTTGGGCAAAAGGCCGCCCATCATGTCCATGATGTTGATCTCGACTCCGCCGGGAAGCTGCTGGGACTTGGGCTTTTCGGGCAAGCTCAGCTCTATGACGAGATCGGCGATCGAGCCGTCGGCGATCTCTTTTGCCACCGCCGCGAACAGCTCCTTTTCGCCAAGCTCGGGATAGGCGCTCTTGCGCAGCGGCGCCGCCGCCTTGGCGAGCTGGGCGATGACGTTTTTGCGCGCCGCCGCCTCGACGTCCTTGCTGCGCTCCTCGCGCACCATGCGCACGGACACTTCGACGAGATCGCGGATCATCGACTCGACGTCTCTGCCGACATAGCCGACTTCGGTGAACTTGGTCGCCTCGACTTTGACGAAAGGCGCGTTGACTATCTTGGCGAGTCTGCGCGCGATCTCCGTCTTGCCCACGCCGGTCGGGCCCTGCATGATGATGTTCTTGGGCGTGATCTCTTCGCGCAAAGCCTCCGGAAGACGCGAACGGCGATATCTGTTGCGCAATGCGATCGCGACAGCCTTCTTCGCCGCGTCCTGTCCGATGATGAATCTGTCAAGTTCTTTGACTATCTGCTTGGGAGTGAATTGTTCCATTTAGACCTCCTCGACGACGATGTTGTCGTTGGTGAACACGCACAGCTCGCTCGCTATTTTGAGCGCCTTGTAGGCGATGTCCTTGGCGGACAGATCAGTCTCTTTGAGCAGCGCCCTCGCCGCGGTGAGAGCGTAGTTGCCGCCGCTGCCAATCGCGCAGGCGTCGCCGTCGGGTTCGATGACGTCGCCGCTGCCCGACACGATGTAGAGATCTTCTTTGTCTGCGACGATCAGCATCGCCTCGAGCTTGCGGACAGCCTTGTCGTTGCGCCACAGTTCGGCGAGTTCCACCGCGCTGCGCATCAGGTTGCCCGAATATTTTTGCAGCATCTTTTCGAATTTTTCGCTGAGCGTGAAGGCGTCCGAAACGGATCCGGCAAAGCCTATGACCACCTTGTCGTCATAGATCCTTTTCACCTTCTTGGCGTTGCCTTTGAGAATGACGCTCTCGCCCATCGTGACCTGTCCGTCGCCGGCAACGGCGATCTTGCCGTCGCGGCGCACGGCGCATATGGTCGTGCCTCTCAGTTCCATAGTTCCTCCTTGCGGGCGGCTTGCAAAAAGCCGTCCATCGCGCGCACTCCTCGCTCGAAAAATGCGAGCTTGCGCTGTTTTTTGTCCTTGATCCGCTCGCCCAACGGGGGCAGCAGACCGAAGTTTGCGTTCATAGGTTGATAGTCCGCACACTCGCGCGCGACGTGACGTTGCAACTGCCCGACGATCGTCTCGGCAGGGGCGATCAGTCTGCCCTTGCCCTCCGTCGCCAGGCGCAGGTTCTCCGCCGCCATGAGTCCGCTCGCTATGCTCTCCACATATCCCTCGACGCCCGTCAGCTGTCCTGCGAACGCGAGATCGGGCGCGTCCTTGGCGACAAAGCCGGCGTCGATGACGGCAGGCGCGTAGAGATAGGTATTGCGGTGCATCACGCCGTAGCGCAAAAACTCCGCGTGCGCGAGCGCCGGGATCATCCCGAACACTCGTCTTTGCTCCGAAAACTTCAAGTTGGTCTGGAATCCGACCAAATTGTAGGCGCTGCCCTGCACGTTCTCGCGGCGGAGCTGGACGACGGCGAACGGAGTCTTGCCGTCCGCGTCCTTCAATCCTGCCGCTTTGAGCGGACCGAATCTCAACGTGTCAGCGCCGCGGCGAGCCATTTCTTCGATCGGCATGCACGCCTCGAACAAGCCGCCCTTGTCAAAGTCGTGGAGCTGCGCCGTCTCGGCGGCGACGAGCTCGCGCAAAAACGCGTAGTAGCAGTCGCGGTCGAGAGGACAGTTGATGTAGTCGTCCTCGCCGCCTCTGTCGTAGCGGCTGGCGAAGAACGCGCGGCTCATGTCCACGGTCTCGCCGTCCACGATCGGAGCGACTGCGTCATAGAAGTCTATGTAGCGCGCGCCGTATCTCGACGCGAGATCTTGCGCGAGCGCGTCCGAAGTCAGCGGTCCCGTCGCAATGACGGCAGGAGCGAACTCGTCCGCGCGCGTCACCTCTTCTCTGACGACGGAAAAGCCGTCAAAGGCGCGCAGTCTGAGCTCTACTTCGCTTGAAAAAGCCTCTCTGTCCACGGCGAGCGCGCCGCCCGCAGGCACTCGGCACTTCTCCGCCGCGTCCAGCAACATGCAGTCCAGCAAGCGCAATTCCGCTTTGAGCTGTCCGCTCGCAGTGTCTTGCGACTCGCTCTTCAAGCTGTTGCTGCAAACGAGCTCGGCGATCCTGTCCGTCTCGTGACAGGGAGTGGGCTTGACGCCCCTCATCTCGTGCATGACGACGGAGTGTCCTGCTCGCAAAAAGCGATATGCCGCCTCGCTGCCGGCAAGTCCTCCGCCTATGACGTGGAATATCATTTTTGGTCGCCCGTGGCGATCTCGGTATGTTTGCACTCCGCATTGGAGCAGGTGTACTTGACTTCGCCGCTCTTGGACTTGGTCATCTTCATATACGCTCCGCAGTCGGGGCACAGCTTGGGCGCAGGCACGTCCCACGAGAAGAATCCGCAGTCGCGGTTCTCGCACGAATAGTATGTCTTGCCCTTCTTGGACACCTTTTTGTAGACGCCGCCGCCGCACTTGGGACACTTGGCGACGGGCTCGCCGTAGGGCTTGGTGTTGCGGCACTTGGGGAAGTTGGGGCACGCGAGGAACTTGCCGTAGCGGCTGTCCTTGACGACCATGTGCGCGCCGCACTTCTCGCAGATGACGTCGCTGACTTCCTCTTTGGGCTTGACGCGCGCGCCGCGATCGCCGCGAGCGGCGTCCAGTCTTGCCTTGAAATCGGGATAGAAATCCTCTATTATCTTCTGCCAGCGCACTCCGCCCTCTTCGATCGTGTCGAGCTTGCTCTCCATGTCGGAAGTGAACTTGACGTTCATGATGTTGGGGAAATATTTGACGAGGCTGTCGCAGACGATCTCGCCGAGCTCGGTCGGCTTGATGTACTTGCCCTCCTTGTCGGTATAGGTGCGCTTGGCGAGCACGGAGATAGTCGCCGCATAGGTGGACGGACGTCCGATGCCGTTCTCTTCCATCGCCTTGACGAGCGTGGAATCGGTGAAACGCAGCGGCGGCTTGGTGAACTTCTGCTCGCTCTGCATCTCTTTGAGCTCCAGCTTCTGCCCCTCGGTGAAGTCGGGCAAGGTCTTGGAATCCTTCTCTTCGCTGTCCGTCATCGGCGTGTAGGCGGCGAGCCAGCCGTTGAATTTGAGCGTGCGCCCTTTGAGCGAATAGCCGCAAGTGTGCTCGTCCTTGTAGGAGACGATGTGCACGTTGAGCGTGTCATAGCTCGCGCTCTGCATCTGCGACGCGACAAAGCGGTCGAAGATCAGCTTGTAGAGCCTGTATATGTTGCGCTGTACCTTGTCCTTGATGGAGTCGGGAGTCACCGACAGCGAGATCGGGCGTATCGCCTCGTGAGCGTCCTGCGCGCCTGCTTTGGTCGTGTAGAGATTGGGGCGCTTGGGCGCGTACTTCTCGCCGTAATTGGCGCGAATGTAGTCGAGAGCCTCGTTCTGCGCCTCGACTGCGACGCGCACGCTGTCTGTACGGATGTAGGTGACGAGCGCGATCTGCCCCATGCCGGGGATGTCCACGCCTTCATAGAGCTGCTGCGCGATCTGCATGACCTGCGCCGCCGTCAGCGACAGCTTGGCGGACGCGTCCTGCTGCATAGTCGAGGTCGTGAACGGCGCTTGGGGCTTGGAGATCGAAGTGCTGCGCTTGACGCTGTCCACGCTCCACTCGCCCTGCTTGCTGCGGTCGACGATCTTGTCGGCGATCGCCTTGCTCTTGACTTTGTACTTCTTGCCGTCGACATCGACGAACTCGCACTTGAACGCCGCGCTACGCTTGTCTTTGAGCAAGTGGGCGTATATGTTCCAATATTCCTCGGGCTTGAAGTCGCGGATCTCGCGCTCGCGGTCGACGATCATTTTGAGCGCGACGGACTGCACTCTCCCTGCCGACTGTCCGCTCTTGATCTTGCGCGACAGGATCGGGGAGATCTGATAGCCGACGAGTCTGTCGAGCACGCGGCGCGCCTGTTGGGCGTCGACGAGATTCATGTTGATCTCGCGCGGATTGTCGAGCGCGCTCAACACCGCCTTCTTGGAGATCTCGTTGAACACGATGCGCACGTTGCCGCCCTTGATGCCGCACACGTTCTTCAAATGCCACGAGATCGCCTCGCCTTCGCGGTCGGGGTCGGTCGCGAGATAGACCTTGTCCGCCTTGGCAAGCTCGCTCTTGATGCGCTTGATCGTCTCCTCCTTGGACGGAGTGATGACGTATTGCGGCGCAAAGTCGTGATCGATGTCTATGCCCAAACTCTTTTGGGGCAGATCGCTGACGTGTCCGCCGGATGCGAGTACGTGGTACTCTTTGCCCAGGTACTTTGCTATCGTCTTTGCCTTGTGAGGCGACTCGACAATTACCAGTTTCATTGTATCTCCTTAGAGCTTGCGCGCAACTTGATAGTAGTTGCCGCTCAGCTTGTTTACCAATCCGTAGATCTCCATCTCCGACAACAGCGAGCTCAGCTCCGCTATCGAGAGTCCGCTGTCTTGGAGCAGATCCGAAAAATGCATGCTCTCCTCTTTGGAGAGGATGTCGAGGACGCGAGCTTGTTCGATCGTCAGCTGCACTTGCAGCTCCTCGCGGTCTTTGCGGCTCGCCGATCCGACTATGTCGTCGGGCGTCGTCACAGCCGCGCCCTGACACTCTTTTATCTTTGCGTTGCAGCCCGCGCTCGACGTCGAAAATATGCTGCCCGGGACGATGAACAGCTCTTTGCCCTGTTCGATCGCGCAGTCCGCGGTGATCAGAGAACCGCTCTTGATCCCGCCCTCGGTCACGAGCACTCCCCAGCAAAACGCGCTGATCAGCCTGTTGCGCTCGGGGAAGCGGAATTGATGCGGCGGCGTCCCCGGAGGATATTCGCTGACGACGAGTCCTTTGCGAGCGATCTCGCCTATCAAGGCGGCGTTGTCGCTCGGATAGGGAATGTCCACTCCGCAGCCGAGCACGGCGACTGTCTTGCCACCGCATTCGAGCGCGGTCTTGTGCGCGAGCGTGTCCACTCCGCGCGCCGCGCCGCTGACCACCGTCAAGCCGCTGTCCGCGAACGCGCGCACGAACGACGTCGTCACGTCCTTGCCGTATCGAGTGACGTTGCGCGTGCCGACGACGGCGATGCACTTGCTCTCATCCAGCAGCGACACGTCGCCGCGACAATAGAGCACGACGGGAGGGTCCGCAAGCAGCGACCTCAGATGATCGGGATAGCGCTCGTCGAGATAGGTCACCGCATAGATGCCGCGCGCCTGCATATAGGCTATCATCGAGTCGGCGTGCGAATAGTCGCCGTAAAGCTCGCGCGGACGGGCTGCGGAACGAAGGAGCGCGGTCCTGCGCTGCGCGTTCGTCTCGAACGAAAGCATGATCAAAGCTCTGTCGTCGTCGCTGTAACTCATTCCCAATATTTGCGATCCAAAGATCTGTATTGCACCGCTTCGGTGATGTGCGGAGCGAGTATGCGCTCGCTGCCGGCAAGGTCTGCTATCGTCCGCGCGACTTTGAGCACGCGTGTGCTTGCGCGCGCGGTCATATTCAATTTGTCGAAAGCCCTTTTGAGGATGCTCTCGCAATCGTCTGTGAGCGCACAATATCTTTTGAGCTGGGCGTTGGACATATTCGCGTTGGTGACGAGTCCGCTGCCGTATCTCTGCCTCTGCATCGCGCGCGCCTGCTCCACTCTCTTCTTGATCGACGCGCTGCTCTCGGAATCGGGCGCAAAGCGCAAGTCCTCATAGCTCACGCCGTCCACCTCGACTTGCAGGTCGATGCGGTCGAGCAACGGCCCCGACAGCCGCGACACGTATCTGTGTATCTCGGACGCCGTGCATCTGCACTGCCTCGTCCTCGAACCGTAGTTGCCGCACGGGCACGGATTCATGCTCGCGACGAGCATGAAGTCCGCAGGATAGTCCAGCGTCTGCTTGGAGCGCGACACCGTCACGACTCCGTCTTCGAGCGGCTGACGCAATCCCTCGAGCGTGCGGCGCTGATATTCGGGCATTTCGTCCAAAAAGAGCACGCCGTTGTGCGCAAGGCTGACTTCGCCGGGGCGCGCCTTGGCTCCGCCGCCCATCAGCGCCGCCGGAGTCACCGTGTGGTGCGGCGTGCGGAACGGTCTTTGGGTAACTATGCCCTTTTCGGGATCGAGTATTCCTGCGATCGAGTGTATCTTGGTCACTTCGATCGCCTCTTCGAACGTCATGTCGGGCATGATCGTCGGCACGCACTTTGCCATCAAAGTCTTGCCTGCGCCGGGAGGCCCTATCATCAAGATGTTGTGGCCGCCTGCGACTGCGATCTCGAGCGCGCGGCGCGCGACTTGCTGCCCCTTGACTTCGGAGAAGTCGACGTTGTATTTGTTCTCTGCCGACGAGGAGCCGAACACCTGCGTCTGCACGGGCGCCGTCTGCAGCCCTCCTGCGAGGAAGAGCGCGACTTGCGCCAGCTTGTCGAAACAATAGGCGTTCACGCCCGGCACATATGCCGCCTCCTTGGCGTTGCCCGACGGCAAGATGAAGTCGCGGTAGCCGTGCTGCACTGCCGAGAGCACGAGCGGCAAAACGCCGTTCACTCTGCGCAGCGAGCCGTCAAGCCCCAACTCGCCGATGATGACGTAGTTGCCGTAAGATCGCTTGGGCACCTGCTCGGTCGCCGCAAGGATGCCGACGGCTATCGGCAAGTCGTAGAGACTCCCCTCCTTCTTGCTGTCGGCAGGCGCGAGGTTGACGGTCACTCGGCGGATGGGATAGTCGAGCAGCGAGTTCTTGATCGCGGATCTCACTCTCTCGCGCGACTCCTTGACAGCGGTGTCGCCCATGCCCACGATCTCATAGGCGGGCAATCCTGCGTTGACGTCCACCTCTACGGACACCTCGAAGCCCTCGAGTCCGTTGAGTGCGAAGCTCCTTATCTTGGCAAGCATTCCCCCTCCTCCGCTCAGTCGCCGCGCTTGAAGCGTGCGGCAAGCTTTTTCGCGCCCGTCCTCACTTCTGCGGCGAAAGAATCGTATCTGCGCTCTATCAGCGTGTATCTGTCATAGCGCACAATGTCGACGACGACATAGATGTAGTAGGCGGCGACCAGCACCGAGATGACCGAGAACACGATCAAGAACGGACTGCCCGACCAGAACGCGAGATAGCCTGCGCTGTCGTTGCCGGTGATGTAGCCGCTGCGCGAGATCAGCTCCGCGATGTTGAGGAAGGACAGCGTGCTCAGCGCGCCGAAGATGCCGTACAGCCTCTTGTCGGGCAGCATGACCATGTAGATCAAAAGCAGTACTGTCGCCATAGGCAGCACGACTATCGTCGACTGCGCGCCGAGGATCGCATAGAGCGTCAGCGCCGCCGAGCCGTAGAGGAACAGGTCGGCATTGCTGCGCTGTTTGAAGTACGCAAAGCCGACAAGTCCGCACATCGCTATGACGAACAGCCAGTTGCAGACGTTGAGCAAAGTGTTGCGCGTCAGCGAGTTGGCGGCTCCGAAGATCGCGTACAGCCCGAACGAGTCGGTGGACGCGAACGCGGATGACTTGAAGTAGGCGTCAATCATCTTGAAGACGTAGAACACGTTGCCCGTCTTGAGCTGAGACAGGCACATCGGCAAAGAAACGACGTAGTAGAGCACGAAGCTGCCGACCATCGTCAGAATGATCTTGACGCGCTCGTCCTTGTGCGCGATCGCGGTCACGACTTGGGCGACCGCATAGATGGGCATGATCACGAGGACGTAGTGACTGAACAACAGGGAGAAGGTGAAGAAGACGCCGCTCGCGACATAGTTCTTTTCGTACAGCGAGATCAGCGCATAGACGACGAATGCGATCGCTATGCACTCATAGCTGCCGTACAGCGTGCTCAGCGTGAAGAACACCGGCATCGCCGCATACAGCCAGCCTATCGCGACTGCGGGACGCTTGTCTCTGTATTTTGAGAACGCGAACGAGAACACCGCCAGCAGCGTGAACATATCCGCGATTATCGCGGGCACGCGGATCAGCATCGACATGCCCATCGAGCCGCTCTCCACGCCCATCGCCTCGGCGATCATGCCGAGGATCCAAAGCACATACATGGATCCGACGGGCTGATTGGACAGGCTCGTGTTGGTGAAGACTCCCGTCAGTCCCGTCGAGCCGAGCGCGGTCGCTATGTCGCTCAAAGACTCGATCTGACTGCCCATGCCGTAGCAGCACAGCCCTATGACGAAGCGCACGACAAAGGCGACGATCACCGCTCCTATCAGCGCGACGAAGGTCTTGTTGGACATCGCCGCTCCGCCCTGCGCGTCCGCAGCGGCGAGCGACTGCTCGTCCTCGTCCGACGCAGGCATGACCTTGCGCAACACGAGATAGACGCCGAAGACGAGCGCGACGGAGAAGATCGCGAGCAGCGTCACCACGGCGATCGAGCCGCCGTCGCTGTGCGAATAGTCGGCGTCGTCCTGCACGGTGCCGACGGTCACTCCGTCGGGCACGGTGTCGACAGATTGGAGGCTGACGTTGTCAAATCTGACGGTGCCGTACGGCGTCGAGCCCTCGACTCCCATGCCGACGAACAGCGTCGCCTCGCCCGATATGCCGCTCGTGAAATAGTATTCATAAGTTTGGAATCCGTCGCTCGTCTCGGTGACGTTGACGCCGCCCTTGTTGAGATCTTCGAGGATCCCGACGACAAAGCCGTAGCCGCCCGACGCAGTCAGCGACTGCACGTCGGCATAGACGGAAAGACGATAGATCTTGTTCTTGACAAGGTCGACCGTCTGATAGAGATAGATGCGCGAAGTGCCGGACGACGTCATCTCGATCACGCCGTAACGGACGCCGAGTTCGGGATCGTATTGGTCCGTGCCGGCAGAAGGCGCCGACTCGAACGAGATCAGATCGCCCGTCCCCGTCGACTTGGTCCAACCTACGACATTGGATGAGTCGCCAAGCGTTTCGAAACCGCCGTTGGCTACGACTTCGACATAGTCCTCGGCACCGTTGCACGCGGTGAGACCCAAGGCGCATAGCGCGACGATCGCCAACACTGCGACTGCGAATAGTCTTCTCTTCATAATGCTTCTCCTGATTGATTTCCGATCGCTCGGATGGTCACTTAAATATATAATAAAATAAAAGAAGCGATTTGACAAGCGTTAGTGCCAAAAATTTTGCAAACCTTGCGCACTATCCCCGATCTTTGCGCTCAAAACGCTCCGAAAGCCGCCGCCTTGCGGCTGTCAAGGATCCGTGACATACTTTTTGTTGCCGCGCTTTGGAAAAACCAACTATGCCGCCGCCTTGCGGCTGTCAAGTATCTGTGACGAACTTTTTGCTGCTCCGCTTAGAAAATTCTCTACACTGCCGCCGCCAAGCGGCTGTCAAGTATCTGTGACGTACTTTTTGTTGCCGCGCTTTGGAAAAACCAACTATGCGGCCGCGGCCGCGGCAGCGGTATGAAAAAGCCGCCACTTGCGTGACGGCTCTGATCCCGAATGACGGTGAAGGCTCAGCGGACTTCGCGAAGTCTTGCAGCCTTGCCCACTCTGTCGCGGAGATAGTAGAGCTTGGCTCTTCTGACTCTGCCGTGACGGACGATGTCGATGTGGTGGATCTTGGGAGAATGAAGGGGGAACGTCCTCTCGACGCCGACGCCGAAAGAAAGTCTCCTGACGGTGAAGGTCTCTCTGAGGCTGCCGTTCTTGAAAGCGATGATGATGCCCTCAAAAGCCTGCAATCTCTCTCTGTTGCCTTCTTTGACCTTGACCCACACCTTGACGGTGTCGCCGATGGACAGCTTGGGAAGGTCGGTGCGCATTGCTTCTTTCTCGATGATATCGATGATGTTGCTCATTTGACTTTACCTCCTGTAACCAAGCGTTCGCGTGCACTGTCTGCGCATCGGAGGAACGCCCGAAGTCGTTTGCCTGTCTATTTTAGCATCAGATCGCGAAGAATGCAACCGAATAACATCACTTTTTTGCATTTTTCGCGCAAATTTCAGCCCCGTCTGTTGCGGACGGGATATGCGCCGCGCGCCGCGTCTTGCAGATCGAACGCGCCCTCGATGAGTTCCGCCTCGTCGCCCAAGATCGTCACGACGTCGAATCGGCACGGCTTGCCCTTGACGCCGTGCGCGGTCAGCCAGCTCTGCGCCGCGCCTGCGAGCTTGTACATCTTGGACGCATTGACGAATTCGGCAGGATGCCCAAACGCGTCGTCCTCGCGCCGCTTGACTTCGACAAAGACATAGGTGCGCCCGTCGCGTGCGACGATGTCGATCTCTCCTGCACGCGTGCGAAAATTGCGTTCCAAGATCTTGAATCCTCGCGACGCGAGCAGTTCGCAGGCGATGTTCTCGCCCTCTATCGCGCCCTTGCGATTATTCATTGCCGCCCACCTTCATACGCGTGACGAACGAGCGCCTGTGTATCGGCGTCAGCCCAAGCCTTGCGATCGCGTCGATGTGCTCGGCGGTGCCGTAGCCTTTGTTGCGCTCAAAGCCGTAGCTCGGATATTCCTGCGCATAGCCGTCCATCAGTCTGTCGCGGTAGACCTTTGCGACGATGGACGCGGCGGCGATGTTGTAACTCTTGGCGTCGCCCTTGACGATCGGCACGCATTGCAATTTCGCGCCCGGATCGAGCGCGTCGGTCAGCGCTATGTCGGCGATCCCGAGCCCGTCGATCGCCTCGCGCATCGCCTTCTTGGTCGCGTTGAGGATGTTGATCTCGTCGATCTCTTGCGGCGAGACTTCGACGATGTCGTATGCGCGCGCGGTTGCGACTATCTTGTCGAACAGCTCTTCTCTGCGCTTGGGGGACAGCTTCTTGCTGTCGTTTATGCCGTCGATGAGCTTGTCGGCGTCCAACGGCATACAGACTGCCGCGACGACGACGGGCCCTGCCAGCGGCCCCCTGCCCACTTCGTCCGAGCCGCAGATCGCGGTGTAGCCCATATCTGCGTATTTGCGCTCGTACTCCAACATTTCGGTCGCTTTCTTCATATGCCCTCCGGACGGTCGAGCATGATCTTGCCCATCCTTCCGCTGCGGAAATCGTCTATGACGGCACGGGCGCCGCGCGCCTCGTCGCAAGCTCCGCCGCCGACTATGAAACCGCGTTTTTTGCAAACCATGTCCAGCGTTTCGTGCGCCGTATCGCCGAACGAGCCAAGTCCGTAGCGCGTCAAAAACGCCTGCGGCTCATGCTCGCGCATATAGCCGATGAATTCGAGAGCAAGCTCCTCGATGTCGAGGATGTCGTCCTTGACCGAGCCGATGAACGCGAGTTTGAGCGCCTTGTCCGCGTCGTCGAACGACGGCGGCAGCGTGCCCGGCGTGTCGAGCAGCTCTATCCCCGACGACAGCGACACCCATTGCTTGCCGCGCGTGACGCCGGCTTTGTTGCCCGTCACGGTCTTCTTGGCTCCGCAAAGGCTGTTGATCAAAGTCGACTTGCCCGTGTTGGGCACTCCGACGACCATTGCGCGCACCGTCTTGTTTACGCCGCGGTCGCGGTACTTGCGTATCGTCGCGGCATTGATCTCTTTGAGTTTGGCGATCAGCTTTTCGCGATGGCGAAAGCCCGTGCCGTCGGTGGATATGCACGCCCTGCCGCTCGCGGCGAACGCCCTCTCCCAGATCGCGACGTCGTCCGCGGTCACGAGATCGCGCTTGTTGAGCGCATAGAGTATGGGCTTGGCGCCGGCGAGCTTTTCGAACTCGGGATTGACGCAAGACGAAACGGCGCGCATGTCCAGCACATAGATCAGGCAGTCCACCTGTCCTATCTGCTGCTGCATCATCCTCATCGCCTTGGTCATATGACCGGGATACCACTGTATGCGCATATCACTCCTGCGGCTTTCCCTCGCAGAAAAGCCTGTCGTATTCGCGGAAGATCTCGTCCTCGAGCTCGGGATCGCAGACTTCGTCCACTCCGTCCTCGCGGATCGCGAACGCGAGCAGACAATCTGTCTGCCCCTGCCTCAACAAGTCGAGCGGCGCAAGCAAAGCGTACGGCTCGCCGCGCGCGGCGATCAGCGCGATCTGCGCCATCTCTACCGGCGCGCCGTGCTCGTCGTAAAGCGTGACGGGCGCGTCGTCCTCCTCGTCCAAAAGTCTGTCGACTATGTTGTCCTGCTTCATCTGTCTTCCTCTTTGAGCAGATCGGGACGCAGCTCGCGCGTGATCTCGATCTGACGCTGTTTGCGCCACTCGCGTACCTTGGCATGGTCGCCCGAAAGCAACACCTCGGGCACTGCCATGCCGTTGAACACCGCAGGGCGCGTGTATTGCGGATATTCGAGAAGTCCGTCCGAAAAACTCTCTTCGTCGGTGGACTGCTCGCTGCCGAGCGCGCCGGGAATATAGCGCGCGACGGCGTTGATGACGACCATCGCCGCGAGCTCGCCGCCCGTCAGCACATAGTCGCCTATCGAGAGTTGTTCATCGATATCTGCGTCGACGACGCGCTGATCTATCCCCTCGTATGCGCCGCAGACAAACAAAAGCGCGCTCGCGCCCGCAAGCTCGATGACCTTGCTCTGCGTGAGCGTAGCGCCCTTGGGGGACAAAAATATGCGCTTGGACTTGTGCTCGGGATCGATCGCGTTTATGCAATCGTGCAGCGGCTGCGGCGTCATCAGCATCCCTGCTCCGCCGCCGAACGGATAGTCGTCGCAGCGGCGGTGCTTGTCCTGCGAATAGTCGCGGATGTTGTGCAGTCCCAAAGTGAACAGCTGCTTTTGGAGCGCCTTGGCGATGATGCCGACTTTGAGCCCCTCGAATGCCTCGGGGAACAGCGTCGCAACGTCAATCTTCATAGACCGCCACCTCGTCGAACGCGCGCTTGTCGAGCACTATCTTGCCCCGATTGGGATCTTCGGACAAGAACACGCGCTCGAGCGCCGGGAACATGATCGTCTTGGCTCCGTTGGCGACGACATAGACGTCCGCCGCGCCGTATTGGAGCACGTCTTTGAGCACGCCGACGAGAGCGCCGTCCTCAAAGCGCACTTCGCAGCCTATCAGATCGGCGATGAACACTCGCCCGTCCTCCTTGACGGCGTCCTCGCGCTTGACGCAGAGCGACTTGCCGCGCAGCGCCTCTGCGGCGGTGCGGTCGGCGACGCCTTCGAGCGCGACGAACACGCCCGACGGATTGACGGACGCAGAACGCACGCGGTATTCTCTGCCGTCGACGAACACCGTTTTCAGCGACAAAAATCTGTGCGGATCGTCCGTGATCGGCGTGATCTTGAGTTCTCCCGAGATGCCGCGCGGCCTCGCGACCGTGCCTATGACTATCTCGCGCGCGATCATTATCTCTCTATGATCTCGACGGAGATCTTGCGCGATCTGCCGCCTGCCGCCGCCTTGACGAGAGTACGGATGGCACGGGCGATGCGTCCCTGCTTGCCGATGATCTTGCCGATCTCGTCCTTGCCGGCGATGATGTTGATGACGGTGACGCCGTCCTGCTCCGAGCTCTCGACGGTCACCGTCTGAGGGTCGTCGACGAGCTGGTCGACGATGTATCTGACCAGATCTTCCATATTACTTGATGATTTCCTTCTTCTTGAGCAGAGCGCGCACGGTTTCGGTGGGCTGAGCGCCTACGCCGAGCCAATAAAGAGCTCTGTCGCTGTTGATGTTGATGTCGCCCTTCATCGGATCGTAGTAGCCGATGTTCTCGAGATATTGACCGTCTCTTGCCTTTCTCTCGTCGATAGCGACGACGCGGTAGAAGGGGTTCTTCTTTGCACCCATACGGGTAAGTCTGAGTTTTACTGCCATTTTTGTTCTCCTTTTGTATAAGAATTTTTTATCGTTTTTTGGTGCCCGTGTCTGTCAGAACGGGAATTTGCCGAATCCGCGCTTGCCCATGCTCGACATTCTGTTCATCATATCGCGCGTCTGAGCGAACTGTTTGAGCAAGCCGTTGATCTCTTGGATCGTGGTGCCGCTGCCTGCGGCGATCCTCTTCTTTTGGGACGACTTGATGCTGTCGGGATCGCGCCTCTCGGCAGGCGTCATGGACTGGATGATCGCCTTCATGTGCGCGACCTTGGTCTCGTCCACCTCGAGATCCGCGCCTTTGAGCTTGCCCGAAAGGCCGGGGATCATGTTCATTATCTGCTGCATGCTGCCCATGCTCTTGACCTTGTCGAATTGAGTCAAGAAGTCGTCGAGCGTGAAAGATCTCTCGCGGATCTTGCGCTGCACCTCCTTGGCTTCTTCTTCGGAATAGGCGTTCTGCGCCTTCTCGATCAAGGTCAGCACGTCGCCCATGCCGAGGATGCGCGACGCCATGCGGTCGGGGTGGAACACCTCGATGTCGGACAGCTTTTCGCCCGTGCCGCAGAACTTGATCGGCTTGCCCGTCACTGCCCTTATCGACAGCGCCGCGCCGCCTCTGGTGTCGCAGTCGAGCTTGGTCAGCACTACGCCCGTGACGTCCATGACTTCGTTGAACTTTTGGGCGACGTTGACCGCGTCTTGTCCCGTCATCGCGTCGACGACGAGCAATATCTCGGACGGATGAAGCAGCTGTTTGAGCCCGCTGATCTCGTCCATCAGCTTTTCGTCGATGTGCAGTCTGCCCGCGGTGTCGACGATGACGATGTCGTTGCCGTTCTTCTCCGCCTGGGAGAGCGCGCCTTTGACGATCTTTTGGGGATCGATCTGTCCCATTTCGAACACGGGGACGCCGGCGTTTTTGCCCACTATCTGCAATTGTTTGATCGCGGCGGGGCGATAGATGTCGCAGGCGACGAGAAGCGGATTCTTGCCCTGCTTGCGCAGCATCACTGCGAGCTTGCCGCACATCGTAGTCTTGCCGCTGCCCTGCAAGCCGCACATCAAAATGATCGTCGGCGGCTTGGGCGAGCTCTCTATCTTGCTTGACGTGCCGCCCATCGTCGCGATCAATTCGTCATTGACGATCTTGATGACTTGCTGGGTCGGATTGAGCCCTTTGAGGACGCTCTCGCCGACGGCCTTCTCCGATACGCGAGCGACGAAGTCCTTGACGACCGAAAAGTTGACGTCGGCTTCGAGCAGCGCGATCCTGATCTCGCGCATGGCCTGCTTGACTTCGAGCTCGGTCAGCGCGCCCTTGTCCTTGAGCTTGCTGAATATGTGCGACAGCCTGTCGCTGAGCGAAGAAAATGCTCCCATAATGCCTCCTTAGATCATCCGCAACGCGTCGAGGATCTTGTCCTTGACGGCGCCGTCGCCCGCCATATCCGCAGCTTGCGTGAGCGCGTCGGTGATGGCGCGGGACTTGGCGACTATGCCCAGCTTGCGCTCCAAGTCTTGGAGTTGCTTCTCCGCTCTTTGGAGCGTATCCCTCACTCCCTGCGGCGAGATGCCGCGCTCGGCGGCTATCTCCGCAAGCGACATATCGCGGTCATAATAGTCCGCGACCACGTCGCGCTGATGCGGAGTCAGCAGTGCGCCGTAGTAGTCGTTGTAGAGCGAGATGTACAATTTGTCTTTCTTTTCCATAAAGTAGTTGCACTTTATAAAGTATTTTGCCTTTACATTCTATCAACGCCGCAGGCTGTTGTCAACCGTTTTGCGCAAGATATCGCATTATTTTCGCGCATATGCGAGATAGCGCAAAATATCGCTCTTGACAAATCGGCGCGCCCGTGCTTTAATATATACATAAAGATGAGGAGGCAAAATTTTGGACAAAGTCATCACAGTCAGCAGACAGTTCGGCAGCGGCGGCCGCGAATTCGGCAAAAAGCTCGCCGCGGCGCTCAATATCCCCTTCTATGACAAAGACTTGATCTCGCTCGCCGCAAAGGACAGCTCTATGTGCGAGGAGTTCATGTCCCACCACGAAGAAAGCGCGCCCAATATGCTGTCGGGCATCTTCTATTCCGCATACTTTATGCCGATGTCCGACCAGATCTATATCGCCCAATCCAACGTCATCAAACAGCTCGCCAAGCGCGGGCCGTGCGTCATCCTCGGCAGATGCGCGGACGCGATCCTCGAAGATTCGGTCAAGATCTATATCCACGCCGATCTCCAAAAGAGGGTGGAACGCAAAAACAAGCTCGGACTGGACGTCCCTCCCGAAAAGATGGAAGACCACGTCAAGAGCATAGACAAAAAGCGCAAAAAGTATTATGAATTCTACACCTACAAAAAGTGGGGCATGGCAGAAAACCACGACCTCTGTCTCGACAGCGGACTCATCGGGGTGGACGGCTGCGTGGATACCACGCTGACATTCTTGAAACATTTGAGTTGACCGCTCGGGAGCCGCGTTTGCGGCTCCTTTTTTGCACAAAAAGTGCGTCACGGATGCTTGACAGCCATTTCGCTGCTTTGCAAGTAGGGAAAGCATTTTTTTGTTGCAAAAGTATGTCATGGTTACTTGACTGCTCTGTCGCGGCTTTGAAAGTCGTGAGCACACTGTATTTGTTTCAAAAGTACGTCATAGATACTTGACTGCTCTGTCGCGGCTTTGCAAGTCGTGAGCACACTGTATTTGTTTCAAAAGTACGTCATAGATACTTGACAGCCACGTCGCGGCTTTGAAAGTCGGGTGCGCACTGTTTTTTGTTACAAAAAAATACGTCATAGATACTTGACAGCCATGCCGCCGCTTTGAAAGTCGGGAGCGCATTTGTTTTGTTGAAAAAAATATGTCATAGATACTTGACTTGTCGGCGAGCGCGGCGCATAGATGACGGCAAAGCGGCAATAATCCGAACATGGCGAAATATCTGGACACCTTCTTTGTGCTGACTGCGGTGTTGCTCGGGACTTTTGCGCTGACGGGGCTTGGGGAGCTGTCGCTCGGAGCGCGAGCCGCGATCTCGCTGTGCGCGCTTGGCGTCGCCGCGGCAGTCGCCGCGCTGCTGCGCAAGAGAGGATCGGACAAGGACGGAGGCGCGCGCAACTTCGTTACATATTGCATACTCAATCCCGAATTCGCAAAGCGAGCCTTTGTCGCCGCATATCCGAACGCGACTGAAAACGGGGATATCTTCTTGCTGGACGGAGGCGCGGCGTTCATCCACGCAAAGGTCGCCAAGCCGTCCGCCGACGTGGTTCTGAGCTGCTATCGAAAATTCAAGAGCGTCGGAGCAAAGCAAGGCTTTGTGCTCTGCACGGACTGCGACAAGTCGGTCGCCGCATTTGCCGCATCTCTGCCCGACTGCCCCGTCTATCTGCCGACATTCAGGCATCTGTGGAAGAGAGTCAGGAGATGCAAAGCCGCGCCGATCGCTCCGCCGATCGCGCGCAAATTCTCGCTCAAAGGCGCGTTGCTCGCGTTCTTTTGCCGCAAGAATTCTTATCGGTTAGCGGCGTGCGCTCTTGTCACGTTCTTGCTCTCATTTGTCACCGTGCTCAAGACATACTATATCGTATGCGGCTGCGTGCTGATCGCGCTTGCGATCGTTGCGAGGATAGTCGGAGCGAAGGCGGAAGGAGGTAAGGACATTGATAGTAATTGATACTAATTGCTAATAATCGATAATATTCTATACTAATTGACATGATCCGACTTTGTTCGCGTCGCGGTTTCGATTCCGATTTGCGCCAAAGAACGCAAGATCGACGGACGACACAGACGGCGCATCGCGCGCTCACATTTATCAATATATATACAACGATAACGTTGGCGGCTTCGCGGCTCGCTTGACTTGCATATCTTTCCGTTGGTGCGATCGCTCCCCTATCCTTTCCTTTCCGCAGATAGGTCGTGTTTTGGAACTTTCCTTTTTTCATAATACAGCCGAGCGACTTGCCTGTCCGGCGACTTGCCCGTCTCTCGATCGTTGTCAATCATCGTTCTTTACTCCGACAAGACAAGTCGGGGCGTCCAATGGTATCTGCGATATCTTGTCGCCGAGCCAAGTCGGAATTTTCCAACGATATTTATAATATATTGACCGAGCCGGCGCAAAAAGCCGAGATGGCGGTCGTGTTTCGGAATTTCATTTGCTCGCATAAAAAAGACGGGCGAATTGCCCGTCCCTCGATCGTTGTCAATCTTCGTCCTTTACGCTGTCGAGCTGCGTCGGGGTCATCTGTCTGACGGTGTTGATGATGATGTCGTTGATGTAGAGTCTGAACGAGCAGCCGAGGAATTTGGCGGCTTTTTCACACATTATCATTCGGGGCAGGAATATCCTGAGATAGTCCATAACCGACGACGAGTTGTCCATATAGAATTTTACGCTGATGATCTTGCGCTCGCTGTCGACGAGCACGATGTTTTTGCGGATGGAATAGTTGACGATGTCGTGGATGTCGTCGAAGTGTTGATTGAGCCTCTTCACGCGAGTACGGTGAGCGTCCGACTTGTCGGCGATGATCAACGCGGCGGCGATCGGGTTGACTACCCAGCCTATCTCCTCCTCGTGATTGCCGACGGCGGAACAGATCTCGCAGACATCGTCGAGAGGCATGCCCATATCGCGAAGTATCGGATAGACGAGCGTCGCGGCGGTGATGCCGTGGTTCTTGCGGTTGATCATATTGCCGACGTCGTGGATGTAACCTGCGATGCGCGCGAGCTCGGCGGTCTTTGCGTCATAGCCGAGCTTGGTCAAGATCATATGCGCGGTGCGCGCGACATAGCCGACGTGGCGCAGTCCGTGCTCGGTGTAGTTCATCACGTTGAGCACATGGCTCGCGCCGCGGATCAGCGCTTGGATCTGAGGGTCGTTCTGCACGTCCTCGAAGGTCACCTTCATCATCTTGTCGTCGTTTTGCGTCTTTTCGTCCATATCAATACAAGTCGTCTATCGCGACTTTCTCCATTTCGTCTACGGCGCAGCACGCCTTTGCCAGCTCTTCGCCGTTGTCGAAGTCGTAGTTGTCGACAAAGAACTTGAACATTTTCAGGAACGTGAGCGGAGAGCCCACCTTGTCGACGAGCTTGAACTTCTTGACCGCCTTGGTCAGATAATGCGCCGCGTCGTCGAGCTTGTGCGGCATATGCCTGCCTCTGATCGCGAGCTTGCAGCAGATCAGTGTGTACGCCTGCACATAGGCGTCGTACTTGGGCGGCAGCACAGCGAGCTCGCTCGGGATGCTCGTGTCCATACGATACATGCGCGCGTTGGCGACATAATAGATGAAGCCTCGGTCGGGATCCTCCGTGAGCGCGTGCATGACCAGCTCTCTCAATTCTAAGTTGAGATCTTCGTCCAACAGCTTGTCTTCGAGCTTGCTCACAAACTCGGGAGGCATCTTGGCGCTGTTGGCGCATATCGTTTCGGCAACGGAGATATATTGCCAGACAGTGTCCTCGTTGGACGAGGAATAGCGCGAGATGTAGTCAATCGCCAGCTCGTTGGCTTTGATCACGGCGGCGAACTTGTCGACGTCATGGTCTTTGCCGAATTCGTCCGCCGCGTCGGAACACTTCTCAATCGCGACGTTCATCTCTCTCTCCATCTCTTCGGGATAGAAATGTTCGAGCTCCGCAAAGATCTCGCAGTCGGGATAGTTGCGCATATAATGCAACACAAAGCGCGCGTCGTCGTTGTCGCCGTAGATCGAGACTTGCCGCGTGATCAGCTTGCGCGCCTCTTCGCGCCTGCCGTTGAGATGCAGCGCGAGCGCGTATATCTTGATGACGAGATAGTCGTCGTCCTCCGCCCACTCGCGCAGCCTTTCGGCATAGGTCATCAGGCAGTCGTCCTTCTTCAAGTAGATGAACAGCTCGCTGATGTCGTAGATATCGTCGTTGTCCGACATTTCGCCTTCTTCGGCAAGCTCTTGCACCTCCAATTCGAAAAGAGGATCGTCGAGTATATAGAGCACCTTGCAATACAGGCACTTGGCGCGCGTGAACGACGGATGCTTGGCTATAATATCGAGGCAAAGCGCGGCGCATTCTCCATAGTCACCCTTTTCGTAAAGACAGCGCGCGATCATCAAATTTATCATGCCCTCAAATTCGCTCGGGCAGTTTTTCAACACCGCTTTGAGCATCTTGATCGCCTTGTTGTACTGCTTTTTGGCCATATACGATTTGGCTTCGTCGAATTTTTCGAGCAAGTCGATGTCGCCCGTTATGTCCGACGTGATGTCGTCCTGCGACATGTCGTTGAGCCGCTCCGAGAGCGCGAATTGGGTGAATTCCTGCAACAGCGCTTCCTCGTTCTTTTCGCGATGACGGACGAGCCGCGTATAAAAGGTCGCCGTGTCGTACTTTTCAGCGAGAGGCAGTTGTCGATGACGTCGAACAGCACGGGACGCAAAAACGAGTCGCGGATCTTGCCGCCGTTGCGCATATAGTTGCGGATCGCCTTGAAGTTGCACAGATTGGACATGGTCGGATTGTGCAGCTCCGCGAACGCCTTGCCGCGCAAGATCTCCGCGTCCGTGCCCTCGCAATGCGCGTTGTTCAAGAACACGAGGCAGTCCGCCGCCTTGCCCTGGTCGAGCATGGTGTGCGCGAGCGCGAGCTGTTCGAGATATGAGCCGCGGCCCGGCGTTATGTCTATTATTTTGCCCATATCACTCCTTTGCGAACAGCGCCTCTACGTCGTCGCCGTCAAAAACGTATTTTTTGCCGCAAAAATCGCAGCCCACTTCTATCTTGCCGAATTCGCCTACGATCTCTTCCGCCTGCGCTCTGCCGAGAAGCCGTATCGCGTCGCCCGTGCGCTCGCGCGAGCATTCGCAGACATAGGCGGGACGCACGGGCTCGAGGTCGCTCTTGGGAAAGTGCCCGAATCTGTCCTCGATGATCTCCTGCGGCGTGTACTTGGCTATCCTCTCGTCGATGTCGGCAAAGTCGCGGACGATGTCTTCGAGCATCACGAGCACGTTGTCGTCGCATCCCGGCATGGGCTGTACGATGACGCCGCCTGCCGCGACAAGCGCGCCTCTGTCGTCGAACTTCACGCCCGTGGCTATCGCCGAAGGCAGCTGCTCGGACTGCGTGAAATAGTAGGCAAAGTCCATGTCTATGCTGCCGTTGACGATGCGGCTGTAACCGTTGTACGGTTCTTTGAGTCCGAAGTCCTTGATGACGGCGATCGTGCCTTCTGTGCCTATCACTTCGGACACGGCTGCGTCGGGCTTGCCGTCAAGGCAGTGCGGACGCTCCATATAGCCGCGCACCTTGGCGCCCTCTCTGCCGGCGAGCACCATCTTGCCGCCCTCTCCGTTGCCGTCTATGATGACGGTGAGCTTGTTGCCGAGATCCTTGAATCCCGCGCTCATAAAGGCGGCGATCGTCAAAGCCTTGGAGAAAGCTCTGCATGCGGCGACGGAAAAGCCGTGGATGTCGCGCGCCGCCTGCGCGGTCTCGGTGATGTCGAGCGCGCTGACGATGGCTTTGCCTCCGAAAAGTATAGATCTGTTGAGTATATCCATTTTGTTCTCCGAAAAATCAAACTGCGCGATCGCCCTCGGCGAGAACGACGTCGCGATAACGGAAGGGCGCCGTACACTGCCGACGCCCGCTCCGTTGTTATTTGCGTCTGTAATGCGGGCGCTTGCCTCCGCCCTTGCCGCCTTTGCCGCCGCCCTTGTTCTGCTTGGGCGCCGACGGACGCGCCGCCGAGGCTTGTTCGGCTTGACCTCCGCTCGCCGACTCGCCCGTCTCGGGCTGCGCGATCTGCGCGGCCGCGGTTCTGTCGTCGGCCTTTCTCTTGCCGCCCTTGCCGCTCTTGTCTTTGCCGCGGCGCTCGTTCTGCTTTTGCTCATACTCATAGAGCGAATTGAGAGTCATGTCGCCGATGAACATGCCGAAAGAGATGTTGCACGCCATATAGAAGGAGCCGCCGTAGAACAGCATCATGACGTAAATCAGGTAGTTGATGATGTTGATCATCGTCAGGAACAGCGGCGCGATCATCAGCGCGGTCACGAGGACGCTCTGGATCGCGAAGATCAAGAAGCAGAGGATCGCGTTCTTTATCCCGTCGCGGTAGCTCGTCTTGAACATGACCGACATCGGCAGCCATATCCCCATGAAGAGCACCGTCAAGAGTCCTATCAGCAGCGCGGTGATGCACCATATCCATATGCCTGCGCTAGCGGAGCCGACTGTGCTCATAAGGCGCATCAGCTCGATCGTCGAGTAGGCGGCGTTGGTGCCGACAAGTCCCATGAACGTGAATGCGATCAAGAACTTCCACCAATGCAGCTTGATGCCGCGGAAGTAGTGCTTGGGCTTGACGTCCAGCCCCCACATCCAGTTGCGGATGCAGTGGTAGGCGCCGGCGCAGCCGATCGAAAGGATCATCATCCCCGGAGTGAAGAAGTAGAGGAAGAAGTCTTGGCGGATGCCGTAGATGATGTTGATGCCCTCTACCGTGTTGTCGACAAGGCCGTAGCCTATGCCGATGAAGCCCGAGAAGTTGAGCCCCGCCTCGGCGATCGACGAAGTCTCGTACATCGTCATCAGTATGAAGAACATCACGATCAGCGGCGCGGCGAACAGTGCGGTCGCGAGGTTGACGCTGAGCATGCCCAGCTTGTGCGCGCTCATCGTGGAGATGACTTTGCGGAAGCGGCCTCTCTCTGTGTAATCTCTTTCGGGTCCGAGGTCTTTGACCACGGTCAGCTGTTGTGCAAGTTTTGTGATTCTCGACATTGAAGAACTCCCAAAGCCGCCCGACGGCGGCATATCAGTAATAAATATAATACACTATCGCACACAAAATCGCAAACGATATACGACAAAAGCGCACCAAAATTTCTCGCACGCGTCCGCCCTCTCCCACGATTCGACAAATTGTGCGCCGAAATGCAATTTTTTGGGCGCAAACGCTTTACAGCGCGCTCCCTTTGTGCTATTATACTCGTGCAATAGAGGCGCGGTCCTCATCACTAAGCGGATCAACGTTGCAAAGAACGCCGCCGAAAGGGAGCACCGCCGAAGTCGCCGGAGTCGCTTTGAAGGCTCCCTCGGCTGGGTACGGGATCAACAATCTCGTAACTGTCATCGTATCGATGGAGGGCTATTTGCGGCAATGAGATGCGTTCGTTTCCGTTTTCGCCTTCCGCGAAAACGGTTTTTTGTTATTATCCGGGCTTGTCCCGAAGGAGTTTTTATGAAAAAGTACAACATCGCCGTAGTCGGCGCGACCGGTATGGTCGGCAACAAGTTCCTCGAAGTCCTCGAAGAAAAACAGCTTCCTGCGGACAACTATTATCTCTATGCTTCCGCTAAGAGCGCGGGCAAAAAAGTCAAGTTCATGGGCAAAGAATACACCGTCATCGAGCTGACCGAAGCCAACGTCGTCGACAAGAAGATCGACATCGCGCTGTTCTCGGCAGGCGGCTCCACCAGCGCCAAGTTCGCGCCCGTATTCGCCGCTCACGGCGCAGTCGTCATCGACAACTCCAGCCAGTGGCGTATGCACGACGACGTCCCCCTCGTCGTCCCCGAGGTCAATCCGCAGGACATCGATTGGAATCACGGCATAATCGCCAATCCCAACTGCTCGACGATCCAGGCGATGGTCGCCCTCAAACCGCTCTATGACAAGTTCGGCATCAAGCGCATCGTCTACTCCACCTATCAAGCGGTCAGCGGCGCGGGCGTCGCAGGTTACAACGATCTCAACGAAGGCATCAAGGCCTTCGCAAAAGGCGAGAAGTATCAGACGACCAAGTTCCCCTATCAGATCGTCAACAACTGCCTCCCCCACATCGACGTCTTCCTCCCCAACGGCTACACCAAGGAAGAAGAAAAGATGATCAACGAGACCAAGAAGATCCTCGGCGACAAGTCCATCAAAGTCACCGCTACCACGGTTAGAGTGCCCGTGCTCAACTCGCACAGCGAATCCATCAACGTCGAGTTCGTCAAGCCCTGCACTCGCGAGAGCGTAATCGAGGCGCTGTCTTCGCAGCCCGGGCTCGTCGTCGTCGACGACGTCGCCAACAACAAGTACCCGATGCCCATCGACGCAACGGGTCACGACGAAGTCTATGTCGGCAGGATCCGCATCGACGACACCGTCGACAGCGGCGTCAACCTGTGGGTCGTCGCCGACAACATCCGCAAAGGCGCGGCTTCCAATGCCGTCCAGATCGCGGAATATATGATCAAACACGGCAAGATCTGAGGAGCAAATCATGTTGTTCAAAGGACTCGGCACAGCGCTGATCACACCGTTCGACGAGGACGGCAATGTGGACTTCGGCGCGCTTGAAAAACTCGTTGCCCACCAACTCGACGAGGGCACGGACGCCATCATAGTATGCGGCACCACCGGCGAGCCGCCGACATTGACGGACGCGGAACGCAATCAAGTCATCCGCTTCGTCGTCGAGCGCGTCGCAGGCAAGATCCCCGTCATCGCAGGCACGGGCAGCAATTGCACTGCCGTCGCCGCCGCCAACAGCCGCCATGCCGAAGACCTCGGCGTGGACGGAGTACTCGTCGTCACCCCCTACTACAACAAGTGCACGCAGAGCGGGCTCTATGAGCACTACAAGGCGGTCGCCGCCGCGACTTCGCTGCCGGTCGTCGCCTACAACGTCCCCGGCAGG
>CALWKR010000002.1 GCA_944381315.1 uncultured Christensenellaceae bacterium | reverse complement strand
GTCGTCCGACTTGACGGTGAGGATCTCTTGCAGAACATGCGACGCGCCGTATGCTTCGAGCGCCCAGACTTCCATCTCTCCGAAACGCTGTCCGCCGAACTGCGCCTTGCCGCCGAGCGGCTGCTGCGTGACGAGGCTGTACGGACCGGTCGAACGCGCGTGGATCTTGTCGTCGACAAGGTGGATGAGCTTGAGCATGTACATGTAGCCGACCGTGACGGGATTCTCGAACTTCTCGCCCGTTCTGCCGTCGAACAGCTCCATCTTGCCGCTTGCAGGCAGATTGTTCTGCGCAAACAGCTCTTTGATGTCCGCCTCTTTCGCGCCGTCGAAGACGGGAGTGGAGATCTTCCAATCAAGCATCTTCGCGACAAATCCAAGGTGAACTTCGAGGACCTGTCCGATGTTCATACGCGAAGGCACGCCCATCGGGTTGAGCACGATCTGCAACGGCGTTCCGTCCGCCATGAACGGCATATCTTCTTTGGGGAGCACGCGCGAGACGACGCCCTTGTTGCCGTGACGTCCCGCCATCTTGTCGCCCACGCCGAGTTTGCGCTTTTGCGCGACATAAACGCGGATGAGCTTGGTGACGCCCGGAGGGAGCTCGTCCTTGTTCTCGCGAGTGAACACCTTGACGTCGACGACGATGCCGCTCTGTCCGTGCGGCACGCGCAAAGACGTGTCTCTGACTTCTCTCGCCTTCTCGCCGAAGATCGCTCTGAGCAATCTCTCTTCGGGAGTGAGCTCGGTCTCGCCCTTGGGCGTGACTCTGCCGACGAGGATGTCGCCGCTGTGGACTTCGGCTCCGATCATGACGATGCCGTTCTCGTCCAGATATTTGAGCGCGTCATCGCCGAGGTTGGGGATGTCGCGTGTGATCTGCTCTTCGCCGAGACGGGTGTCCCTGCTCTCCACTTCGTATTCTTCGATGTGAATGGAAGTGAACACGTCGTCCTTGACGAGGTCTTCGCTGATCAAGATAGCGTCTTCGTAGTTGTAACCTTCCCACGACATGTAGCCGATGAGAATGTTCCTTCCGAGCGAGAGCTCGCCGTTGTCGGTCGCGGGACCGTCGGCAAGCACCATGCCCTTGACGACCTTTTGTCCCACGCTTACGATGGGGCGCTGGTTGATGCAAGTGCCGTTGTTGCTGCGCTCGAACTTCTGCAATTTGTATTCGTCGGTGCTGCCGTCGCCCTTTTCGACGACGATGCGCACCGCGTCCGCCTGCTTGACTACGCCGTCGTTCTTGGCGATGACCATGAGGACGCTGTCATAGGCGATCTTGTGCTCGATGCCGGTCGCGATGATCGGAGCTTCGGGCCTCAAAAGCGGAACTGCCTGACGCTGCATGTTGCTGCCCATCAACGCACGCGACGTATCGTCGTTCTCGAGGAAGGGAACGAGCGACGCGGCGACGGAGACGAGCTGCTTGGGCGAAACGTCCATATAGTCGACGATCTTCTTGTCGACGACGCGGATGTCTTCGCGGATACGGCAGTTGACGCGGTCTTCGACAAAGCGTCCGTCGTCCTGCAACGGCTCATTGGCTTGGGCGACGACGTACTTGTCCTCTTCGTCCGCCTGCAAATATTCCACGCGATCGGAGACGATGACGTCGACGACGTTGCCGTTGTCGTCATAGACCTTGTCCACCTTGCGGTAGGGAGCCTCGATGAAGCCGTACTCGTTGACGCGAGCATAGGTCGCAAGCGAGGAGATGAGTCCGATGTTCTGACCTTCGGGGGTCTCGATCGGGCACAGTCTGCCATAGTGCGAGTGGTTGATGTCGCGGACTTCGAAGCTCGCGCGGTCCCTGTTCAGACCGCCGGGGCCGAGAGCGGACAGCTTCCTCTTGTGAGTCAGCTCCGCGATCGGGTTGTGATGATCCATGAACTGCGACAGCTGCGACGATCCGAAGAACTCCTTGATGACGCTGGTGACGGGCTTGATGTTGATGAAGCTCTGCACCTTGTAGTCCGAGCCGTCCTGCGTGATGGACATTCTCTCTCTGATCACGCGGTCAAGACGCGCCATGCCGATGCGGAATTGGTTCTGCAACAACTCGCCGACAGCCTTGACTCTGCGGTTGGCGAGGTGGTCGATATTGTCCGTCTCGCCGAGGCCGTGCGCAAGTCCGAGGTTGTAGTTTACGGACGCAATGATGTCGTCGATCGTGATGTGCTTGATGACGAGACTGTCGCGATTCTTCCTGATCAACTCCTTGAAGGCGTCGTCGGACAGCTTGTCCTCCTCTTTTTGGGAGAGCAGCTCTTTGAGAGTGGGCAGATAGACCTTCTCGAGGATGCCGATCGAGCGCGGATCGCAGTCGATGTAGCCGGCAAGGTCGACGGTGTTGTTGCCGATGACCTTGAAGGTGTCGCCCTTCTTGGTCTTGACGAACGCGACGTTGACGCCTGCGTTCTGGATCTCGTTGGCTCTCTCTTCGGTCAGTACGCTGCCCTTCTCCGCGAGGATCTCGCCCGTCTCTTCGTCGATGATGTTCTCCGCAAGGGGCAAGCCTGCGATACGCGTCGCAAGGCAGAGTTTCTTGTTGACCTTGTATCTGCCTACGCGCATCAAGTCGTACTTGTGCGAATCATAGAAAGTGTTGCGGATGAGCTGGTTGATGCCGTCGATGGTCGGGATCTCGCCCTGCTTCATCCTCTTGTACAGCTCGATCTTGGCGTCTTCGCTGTTCTTGATCGTATCCTTGGCGATCGTAGATTTGAGCAGCTCGTCGGGGCCGAACAACGCGATCAGCTCTTCGTCGGTGCCGTATCCCAAAGCTCTCATAAACACGGTCGCGGTGATCTTGCGCGTCCTGTCCACGCTCACCCACAGGATGTTGTTGGCGTCCTGCTTGAATTCGAGCCAAGCGCCTCTGGACGGCATGACGGTCGTGTCATAGCGCGGCACGCCCGCTCTGTCCATGCTGACTCCGCTGTAAACTCCGGGGCTGCGAACGAGCTGACTGACCACGACTCTCTCCGCGCCGTTGATGATGAAACTCCCGTTCTCGGTCATCAACGGGAAGTCGCCCATAAAGACATCTTCGACGGTAGCTTCGCCGGTGTCGTTGTGGACAAGCCTTACCTTGACTTTGAGAGGCAGCGCGTATGTAGCGTCTCTTTCCTTACATTCCTTGACGTCGTACTTGGGTTTTCCTTCGAGGGAAAAGCCGAGGAATTGCAATTCCATCCTTCCGGCATAGTCGCGCACCGGGGTGAAGTCGTCGAGGACTTCTTGGATCCCTTCGGTGATGAACTGCCTGTAAGAATCTTTTTGCAACGCGATCAGGTACGGGATGGGGAGCGTTTCTTTGATCCGCGAAAAGCAGATCCTCTCGGTGTTGCCGTACTTGACCTTGTGTATGTGTTGAGGCATTATCGACCCTCCTTTAGTGGTTTCCAACATACAAGTGCGAAAATCACCCTTACCCGACGGGCGATATCCGCGCGCCGACGGGAGAAGGCGATACTCTCGCATTGTGCATATTTAAGCAAGTGTACATTATATATCCAAGGCCACGGCAATGTCAACAACTTTCGCGCACATATTTTAATTTTTTTGCGCGTATTATACGCGCGTCCGATCGCCGCCGCCTTTTGGCTCTCCGCCCTTGCAAAACTCGCGCTCCGATTGTATAATGAAGATATGAAAAACGTCGTCCTCTTTGACTTTGACATGACTCTCGGCTTCCGCTCGCCGATGTGGACGGAGACGGTGCGCCTGCTGTTGCTGCGCCGCAACGTCTTTGCCGACGACGACGCGATCGTCCCGATCACGCACGGCGACGTGTATCCGTGGAAGTTCCGCGGCAAGGCGCGCGACGACTTCATGCGCGGCAAGACGTGGTGGCAGGCAGTCGGCGGCGCGATCGCCGACAAGCTCGTCGCGGCGGGCATATGCTCGCGCGAGATCGCCGACGGCGTCGCTCGCAATCTGCCCGACGTCTTTTGCGACGCGCGCTATTGGGAGCTGTTCCCCGACACGATCTCCGTGCTCGACGCGCTCAAACGAGGCGGCCGCACTCTCGTGCTTCTTTCCAACCACGTCCCCGAAGCGCGCAAGATCATGGACTCGCTCGGCGTCCTCGCCTTTTTCGACAAGGTAGTGATCTCGTCCGAACAGGGGTGCGAAAAGCCCGATCCCGAGATCTGGGACATCGCTCTCGACGGCGTCGATCGCTCGCGCGCCGTAATGGTCGGCGACAACTACGCAACCGACATCCTCGGCGCCAAAGCCTGCGGCATTGAGGGCATCCTCGTCCGCAAACCCAACGAGCACGGCTATCCGCTCTACTCGCGCACATTGGAAGGCATACTTCCCGTCATCGAACAACTATGAGATTGGACAAATTTTTGAAAGTATCGCGCATCATTCGCCGCCGCACGGTCGCCAACGAGGCATGTGACGCGGCGCGCGTAACGCTGAACGGCAGGCCCGCCAAGGCGGGCGCCCAAGTCAAAGTCGGCGACATTGCAGAATTGAGATTCGGCGACCGCACGCTGAGATTCCGCATCTTGAGCGACGTCGCTCCCGTCGGCAAACAGGACTGCTCGTCCATGTATGAGGTGCTGCCCGATGAAGATTGACGTGATCATCCCCTGCGGCGGATCGTCGTCGCGGATGGGACAGGACAAGCTGCTGCTTCCCCTCGGCGGCGGAACGGTGCTCCAAGCCACGGTCGCGGCTTTTTCGCACCCGCTCGTCGACAAGATCGTCATCCCGTGTCCGCCGCAAAAGCGTGAGATCTACGCCGCTCTGCTCGCAGACGGGCAGATCCCCGTGCTGTTTTGCGACGGCGGCGCGACACGCACCGACTCGGTCGCCGCGGCGCTTAAATTGTGCGCTTCGCCCTATGTCTCCGTCCACGACGGCGCGCGCCCCTTCGTCACTCGCAAGATCATCGACGACGGAGCCAAGCTGTGCGAAACGACGGGCAGCGCGATCGCCTGCACGCGTCCGTGCGACAGCGTGCGTATCGCGGACGGCACCACTTCACACGCGATAGACCGCGACTCGGTCAGGCTCGTCCAAACTCCGCAGTTTTTCTTGACGGACGCGCTAAAACGCGCCTATGACGCCGCCGCGCGCGACGAATTTTGCGCTACGGACGACGCTCAGATCTATCAAAGATATATCGGCGAACCTTCGCTTTTTGACGGCGATCCGCACAACGTCAAACTCACCTATCCGCAGGACGCGGAACTGCTTGCGCCGCGCGGTTTTCGCGTCGGCTCGGGCTGGGATATCCACCGCCTCGCCGAGGGCAGGAAGCTCATACTGGGCGGCATGACGTTCGACTTCCCCAAAGGTCTGCTCGGACACTCGGACGCGGACGTGCTCACGCATGCGGTCATGGACGCCGTGCTCGGCGCGCTCGGACTGCGCGACATAGGCTGCCTCTTCCCGGACGACGATCCGGCCTTTGAGGGCGCGGACAGCATGAAGCTGCTCGCCCAAGTGGTGCAAAAGATGAAGGAGCGCGGCTATCGGCTCAACAACCTCTCCGCCACCGTCATCTGCGAAAAGCCCAAGCTCAAAGACGCCATCCCGACGATCGCGCGCAACTATGCCGCCGCGTTCGGCTGCGATGAGGACAGGATCAACATCGCTGCGACCACTTCGGAAAAAACGGGCGCCGTCGGCGAGGGCAACGCGATCGCCGCGCTTGCATATGCGTCGCTGTATTCTTGCTGTTGACAACGCCGCGCCGCCGTCGTATAATGTGATCATGAACGAAAAAAAGAACTCTGTCGGAGAAAAGATCGCCTCGGCGATCATATATGCGATCGGATTTGCGGTCGCGATCTTTGCGATCATCGCGATCTTCGCCGTCGCCGGATTCGGCGCCGTCAGCGCTTTGATCGGCATGTTCTCCGCCCAAGTCGCCGTCGGCTCCGCGATCGCGCTCGCGTTGTGCTGTCTCGTCACCGCGGCGATGTGTTTCTATTGCATGGCGCTGATCTTCAAGTGCGCGATCTCCAAATTCAATAAAGATTAAAAAACGGCGCGCCTGCGCCGTCTTTATTTTATTGTCTGCATTGTAACTAACTATATATCCATAATATAATGCCGCCACGGCTGTCAATCAAGGGTGACACACTTATTATTGCTACACTTAGGATAATCTCAACTCTACCGCCGCCATGCGGCTGTCAAGTATGAGTGACACACTTTTTTGCGTTACGCTTAGAATTGTTCCAAACATGCCGCCGCCATGTGACCTGTCAAGTTTCGGTGACGCACTTTTTATTGCTACACTTAGAATGATCCCAAACATGCCGCCGCCACGCGACCGCGGCTGTCAAGCAAGGGTGACACTCTTTTTTGTGTTACGCTTAGAATTGTTCCAAACATGCCGTCGCCACGCGACCGCGGCTGTCAAGAAAGAGTGACGCCGTTTTTTGTTGTAACGGCTGAAAAGCCTCAACAATGCTACCGCCACGCGGGCAGCGCGGCGTTTGGCTTGATGAAATCTCTGCGCTGTGCTATACTGTCTGCGGAGGCAATTATGTCGATAGAACGAGTTAGGGCACATCTCGCGCGCTACGGCGCCGATGGCAGGATCTTGGAGTTCCCCGTATCGAGCGCGACCGTGGAGCTCGCCGCAAAGGCTCTCGGCTGCGAGCCGTGCCGCATAGCAAAGACGCTGGCTTTCGGCGTCGGCGGAACGACGGTCTTGATCGTCTGCGCAGGCGACGTCAAGATAGACAACCGCAAATTCAAAGACTTCTTTCACACCAAAGCGGCTATGCTGCCGCGCGAGCTCACCGCCGAGCTAACGGGTCATGCCGTCGGCGGCGTATGCCCTTTTGCAGTCAACGACGGCGTAAAGATCTTCTTGGACGAATCGCTGAAACGGTTCGCGACGGTCTTCCCTGCCTGCGGCAGCGCCAACAGCGCGATCGAGCTCACCCTGCCCGAGCTTGAAAGATTTTCGGGCTCGACGTCATGGATCGACGTCACCAAGCCGTATCAAGAATAATGGCGCCCGTGTCGATCTAAGGCGCTTTGCGCATTCCGTCATCTGCCGGGACACAAGACTTGAACCTCGTATCCCCAGCTCAAAATGCCGTCGATCACGACCAGATCGACAGACCATTGCGGACGTTGTCCGCATATTTTTTGCGCCTCGCCGAGCAAGTTCTCACGTATGACGTTTGCATCGCTCGCGGCGCATTCGGCACAGAGATATCTCCCCTGCGGCAGCTCTCTCAACATAGGCGAATCGCGATATCGCTCACAGACGGCGAACATAAAGCTCTCGTCCCGTGAACGATATACTCCCGCAATGTCCTCAAACGCAAAAGCCTCCCTCTCCTCCTCTTTCAACTGTCCGAAAAAATGCCTGTGATAGTTCCACAAATTGTCCAAAGCGGGCGAGTTAAGCGTCCGTGAGATCATTATCTTGCGACGCGGCAATTCTCGAAAAAACATCGCGTCGTGCCTCTCTCTTTCCGCCTTACTCATATAATATATTCGCGCACGCTCTATCCTCTCCTTTGCCTCTTTCAGCTTTTGGGTCTTTCGCTGCGCGCGCACAGATATTTCGTCGAGCTCGACTGCGATCTGCTTCAAATCTCCGAGCCCCAAAAGCCTCTTGATCTCTTTGAGCGAAATGTCCATCTCTTGCAGCATTTGGATCGTCTTCAGCCTTATCAGATCATCTTGGGTATAATAGCGATAGCCTGTCCATTCGTCCACCTTGCTCGGTCGAACCAGTCCTATCCTGTCATAGTGCCTCAGCGTTTCCGCCGTCATCCCGACCGCCGCCGCAGCCTTGCCTATCGAAAAAATTTTTCCATTCCGCGATAACTCCGTTGACTTTTGTGTTACACAAAGGTCTACAATGATCATACACTAAGAAGTTCGGCAAGTCAAATGCCGACAGGAGGTAGTCTGTGAAAAAGATATTCGCGGCGATGTCTGCGGTTCTGTGCGTTGTCATAGCTCTGTTGGGCGGCTGTGAGAACACGGATGTTTTTGAGCAAAAAGAGTATGTGTGCGACGCATCCGAGGTGGCAAATATCATCTTGGATCTCAGTTCGCGCGAGGTGCAAGTCGCACCGTCTCCCGACGGGAACATCCGCATCGAGTACTTTGAGAGCGAGCGTCAATATTATCGTATCGACACAACGGCAGATACGCTGACGATGGCTCTCGTTTTAGACAAGGATGTGTCCGACTTCTTCGGCAAGGAGCCCGACTTGCGCTATCGCACGATCTCGGTGCTGCTGCCGCAAGGCGCTCTCGCATCATTGAGGATCGCGACGAGCGGCGAGAACGTGTCTGCGGCAGGCGTTGCCGCGGACGATATTTCTATCCAAAACAACGGCGGAGATATCGTCCTCGAACAGATAGATGTCGGAAAAACTCTCGACCTGTCCGCGAAAAACGGCAACATCTCGGGCTCCGTTTTGGGCGGATGGGACGACTTTTCGATCTCCTGCACGGTCAAAAAAGGCGATTGCAATCTCGCCGACAAGTCCGGCGGGACCAAACGCTTGACGATAGACTGCAACAACGGCGACGTAGATATCGATCTGATAAAATGACAAAAAATTCCCCGAGGCGCGCCTCGGGGAGTTTGTCTTGACAGAGCCTTACATTTCGAAAATGTCGTCGTCGGGCGGATCTTTGCGGTCGCCGTCGTCGTGCTTGTCGTCGTCGGAGCGATCGTTGTCCGAGAAGCCCTCGAAGATGTCGTCGCGCGGCTTGACGGGACGCGCATTTGCCATATTGTTCCTGACTTCTTCCAGCTTTTTGCGCTGTCTGTCGGCGATCTTGTTGCGGCCCACGACGGTCAGCGTTATCGCTGCGGCAACGATCACGACGACGAGCGCGAGCTTGACGAATGTGCCCGTATCGCCGCCATGGGAGCTCTGCGCCTCGGCCGACGCCTGCTCCGCCGCAGTGGCGAGCACTTGATCGAGCACGTCGGCGTTGGCAGGAGCGAGCATCGTCGCAACGGTGTTGGCGACTCCGATCAGGTTGGCACTCAGCTTTTCTCTGCCCGTATCGCCGCCGCCAAGCCTCTCGATCATGTTGTCGAAAGTGTCGCCGGACGTGTTGTAGACATTGTCGAGTCCGTCTATCTCGGTGTAGAAAGAATTGGTGTTGCTGCCCCAATCAAGCGAAAGGAACGATACCGTGGGGACGCCCATCGTCATCAGCCACAAGTTGTCGCCGTACATCCCGATGTGCGTGTAGTCGTTGGGCTGTTCGTCGAGCAGGACCGCCTTGACGATGTGCTTGTCGGCAGGGACGGGCGCGAATGTGCCGCCGCCGACTTTGTTTGCGGCGCTATAAAAAGCGTCGTTGAAGTCCGTCCTCACTTCGGCGGAATAGATATAGTTGTATGTGCCGCCGCCCAAGCGATTCAAATTGATCGCAAGCGCGGGCGCGTCGTATGCCGCGCACAGCTCGCGTATCCCCTCGTTGGAGTATTGTGAACAGTCGATGAAGGCGAAGCGCACGGTGTAGTCAAGCTCTACGTCTTTGAGCATATCGGCTATTGCGATCGCCGTCGCCACGGAAGTAGCGCTCCCATAGGCGCCCTCGCCGCCGAGCCTGGACGAGCTCATCTGTCCCGTGGACAGATCCACGTCCGTGACGGAGATCCCGGCGCTATTGTCATAGGCTGCGATCACCCAAATATCGCCCTTGCTCTCTCCGCTCGCAGGCTTGGTCCAAATGCCGTTTACGCCGTCTTTGAGCGTGTTGCCGGAATACGGATCGGTAAATTTGAAAAATTGGAAACAAGCCTCGCTCGCAGCGTCCTCTCCGGACAGCGCGGCATAGCCAAGCTTGACCATCTGCTCGTTTACGAATTGAGTAAGGAACACATAATCTGCCGCCTGCAAAATGGTCGTCGCATTCGGGTCGGCGAAATAGCCTGCGGTGCGGACGGGATAGCTCTCGCAGATCTCTTGCGTCAAGGCGACGACGTCGACAGATCGCGCAAATTCCGCTTCTTCGATCTGATAGGACTTTGCCTCTCCGCAAGCGGAGAACGCAACGCATAATATGCAGATTGCCAACACGGATACCAAAATTTTTGCCATTCTTCTCTTCATCTCACACCTCACGCGAACAACGCCGGCATGCAATACCAGACGGCGAGCGCCGTCGTCACGAACAGCGCGTTGCCCTTGCCTGCATATCGGATGAAATACAGCAGGGCACAGCCCATGATAGCCGCCGTCACGAGCGGATCGAATATGGACGAGAGCAATGTGGAATAGAGAGGTTCAAAGTACCAGATCAGCGACAGCGCCGTCTTGGCGACGCACACGCCGATCATCGCCACATCGGCGACGCGGCGATATTGCCACATCGTCAGAGGCTTGTCGCAAAAGAACAGCTGGCGTTGGAGCGCCGTATAGGCGAAGCGACAATATGCCGTGTAGAGCGCATAGACGATAGCGCCGACGATCAAGCCGACGATCGCCACGACGACTTGAGTGTTGCCGACTGCGGAGAACAGCGTGCCGTACTCGGTGAAGTACAGCATATTGTAGATATCCTGGACGAGGACCTGCCACAGGCTCGCGGTGATTGCGACAAAGGTCGCGATCCTCAACAGCCACGCCTGCCAGGTGTCCGGCATTTTTGAGCCCGCGGAACGGGTGTTGGCATAAAAGAAATTCATTTTACCTCGCGTCGGCGGCGAGTTTCCCGACAGCCAGACGGAGTGCGTTTTCGTCGGAGATCAAGCCGCTCTTGAATTTGTATTCCAGCTCATAGAGATATTCCGTCTTGTCCTTGAGCTTGACAACATAGCCCGAAACACTCCTCTTTCGTTCGCGAATGTTGCTGCGCGTCACGCGTATGCTCGCTTCCGACGCGCCCAGCGCCGCCGCAAGCTCCCCGTCGCCGAGCGAGCTGATCGCGCAGTGCAGGATCTTGCGGTATGACGAAGTGATGATCGCGAGGATCTTTGCCGCCGCGTCCCCCTTGGAACGCATGCCGCTCAATATCCCGAGCGCCGCGTCCGTCTTGCCTTCGTCAAAGTAGGACGCCAACAGATACCCCTTGTAGTCGGCGTCCGGGGTCACGAGCGCCTCGACGGCAGCTTCGTCTATCTTCGCGCCGTCGGCATAGTCGCACAGCTTGGCGACCTCGACGGCGACTCTTCCGTAATTGAGATTGCAATAGTCGACGAGCTTGGCGAGCGCTCCCGCCGAGATCGTGCAGTTGCGCGCGCCTATCTCCGCCAAAGCAGTGTCCTTGATCTCCGACGCCGTCGCCGGCGAGCAGTCGATCTCGAACATATATTGTTTGAGCCGGCCGTACATCTGTGGCGTGTCCTCGACGATCAACACGCTGTCCAAGTTGGGCACTGCGCAATAGGCGGCGAAGTCCTTCTTCTCTTCATCGGTCATCGCGCGCGACCTGCGGCGCAAAAACACTACCCTCTTGCCGCCTGTCAGCGACACAGTTTCCAGCGCCGCGAGCACGTCGGCGATCGCGGTGTCGTCGCCGAATTCGTCATAGTTGATCTCCCTCTCGTCGGGAGGCAGCATGGACAAGATCTTGTCCGCGACCGCGCGTATGATGCAGCCGTCGGAGCCCTTGAGCAAATAACAGGGCGCGAGTCCTTCGATAGGTCTTTCGATGAACGGAACTGCTCTCATACAAAACTCCATTTTGCGATTTTCTTTATTTTACCACTATTCAGCCCAAACGTAAAGTCAGACGGCACGGAATTTTCGCCCAGCCGCGCATATGCGGCGTCCGAGACGACGATCTGCCGCTTGCCGAGAGGCTGCAAGTCCTCGAGCGTGATCACGACGTCGGAGCGCGCCGCGTTGAGCGATCCGTATGTTTCGCCCAAAAACACCTGCGCACCGCCGAAATAGAACACAAGTCCCTCATCATAGAACAGCGCCGCCGCGTTTTCGTCCGTCATCGCGCGGACAAAATACATCCCATGAGGCGCGTCCGCGTCCGACATGGTCACGACTCTCTCCACTCCCATCCCTGCCAAGACGGAGGAGAGCAGCCTCGTCTCGTAGTCGTTCAAGTCCTTCTTCACAAACGTCAACGACTCGAACACTTCTCTGTCAAGTATGTCCCTTGCAGCAACGACAAAATCATAGTCGATCTCGCCGTCTGCAACTATATATGCGTTTCCTCCGCCGACAAACACGGCTCCCGCCGCTTCGTCCGAACGCAGACAGATCATCCTGTTCGGATAGATCCAACGGTCGAAAGACTGTGCCGTAACATTGACGCAAAAGCATATTATCAACACGGACGCCAAAATTTTCTTGCTCTGCATCTGCACGAAGCTGTATCTCGACACGAGCGTCAGCAATGCGAAATAGATGACGAATTGATACCAATCGAGACTGAAATTTATGCTTGCGAAATGTATCTTTGCGCATGCATCCACAAGGTAGATCATCGCCGTGAAGAACAGCGACACCGCCGACAGCACCCAGCCCATGTACGGGATCATGCCTATCGGCAGCGCGACGAGGAAGATCGGGAATGCGAACGTCACGAGCGGCACGACTATCAAATTGGCGAGCAAAAAGATCAGCGACGTCGAACCGAAAGTTTGCACCGTGATCGGCAGCACGCCTATATTGGCGGCGACGGATGTCGCGATCGCGGCCGCCAATGTCCGAGGGACTTTGAGCTTGCGCAAGCCCTTCTCGATCGGTTCGTTGAACAGTACTATCCCGAACACTGCGGCATAGCTCATCAAAAATCCGAGCGTGAACAGCGAGTACGGCGTGAACGGCAGCGTCAGCGCCGCAGACAGCGACAGCGACGACAACGGATCGTATCTGCCGCCTACGAGGTTGCCTATCTCGTAGATGACGATCATAACGAAAGAACGCACTACCGACGCCGAAAATCCGCATAGCGCCGAAAACGCGAGCAATACGGCGACAAGGATCGAAAAACGCAGATATCTGTTCAGCCGCAACTTCTTCAAAAACCAATTCGCCGCGGCGGCGAGCATGACCACGTGCAGTCCCGACACCGCAAGCAAGTGCGCGGTGCCCGTAGATTGGAATTGAGTGCGGACGTCGTCGCTCATCACGTCGTCATAGCCGAACAACATCGCATAGACGAATTCCGCCGTATCCTCGTGCATGTTCTCGCTCAGCGCGTTCGCGACCGCAAGCCGTACCTTGTCCAAAACGTCAAAGCGGCTCCCCTCCTTGCGATAAGGAGACTGACCATCCGCCGCAGCCGACGTATCCGCGACGATATAATAGTAGATCTCCTGCGAGAGGTCGTTGGCGTCAAAGCCGTCGCCCACGTCGGAATGCGTGCCTACATCCGTCGCCGTAAACGTGATCACGTCGCCTTCGTGCAGCCCCTTCTCGCCGTCATACGACATATACACCTGTGCCTTGCCGTCCAGTGCTACGCCGTCCACGACTATGTCGTCAACTATGAAGTAGTCCGTCTCGACGGTGCCGTCCAGCTCGGACGCGTTGCCCATCTGCACCCTCGCCGTGACCGTCGCGTCCTCGGCGAAAAACGCGCGCGAGCGTATCACCGCAACATTGACGGCGGCGCCTGCTATGCCTATCACCGCGCCTGTCGTCAAGCAGACAAAGAACACCGCGACACTCTTCTTGCGCAATGCAAAAGCGACAGCGGCGGCGATCGCGGGCAACATCGCCGCGACCGCCGCCAACCATTGTGCGTCCGTCAAAATATAACTGCATATGCCGCCGATCACTCCGAGCAGCACCGCAGGCGCTATGCGCAGATTGAAGAGCTTCTTCGCCCCGCCGTCAGCGCGCAAATCTCTTCTCGTATTCCTCGATAGCCTGTGATATGACCTCGAGAGTGCGCTCGCGTCCGAACAGCTGCAAGACCTTCATCGTCTTGCCTTCCAATTGTTTGTAAACTCCGAAAAAGTGCTTGATCTCCTCCACAATGTGCGGCGGCAGATCGGATACGTCGCGGAACACGTTCCACGTCGGCTCCTTGAACGGCACCGCGATCACCTTGATGTCCTCGGCCCCCTCGTCGATCATCAATATGTGACCGATCGGATAACAACGCACCAGCGACATCGACGAAATATCCTCGCTGCACAATACCAATACGTCCAACGGATCGCCGTCGTCGGCGTATGTGCGCGGAATAAAACCATAATTCGCCGGATAGTGCGTGGACGTGTAGAGGATCCTGTCCAAGATCAGCATCCCCGTCTCCTTGTCCACTTCGTATTTGTTCTTGCACCCCTTGGGGATCTCGATGACCGAAATGAAGTCCTCGGGCGTGATACGCTCGGGCGCTATGTCGTGCCAAATGTTCATAATTTCCTCCCTGCCGACGTCTCGACAGCCTTCTCTTGAACAAATTATACTATATCCCGCAACAAAATGCCATAGGTTTGTCGGAATTTTCTATCATTTTATTGCAAATCCATTGCGTTTGTGCTAAGATAATAGAGCAAATCGCGCCGAAGTGGTGGAATTGGCAGACGCGCCGGACTCAAAATCCGGTGATGGCGACATCGTGCGGGTTCAAGTCCCGCCTTCGGCACCATTCAGAAAGTTGCGCCTTTTGGCGATAGGGACAGGGCAAAAGACCCTGTCTCTTTTTGCTCTGTCCCAATTCGCTTTTGTCGCACTTTCTTTTTGCCCCAAACCGCGTGATTGTCCGAAATATGGACGCTCCGCTTCGCTGCGCTATTCCGTCACTCCCTTCGGTCACTCCTTACAAGTCCCGCCTTCGGCACCAAGCATGAATAATACGAACCCTGTAAATTCAAGGTTCGTATTTTTCTTTGCAAAAGATTGGTTTGGAATGATCTTCAAATCAGCTCCGCAAGCAGTCCATTGAGCTTTTCCGCCGCGTCTCCGCCGGGCAGTATTCCGTGATCTTTTGCGTATATCGTCCTCATTTCACACCCTCTCTACGTTTTCCGTTATGGCGTTTTCAGCAAAATTTACGTCTTTTATCTTTATCTTTTTGTCGGCGCGCACGTATACGATCTTTCCGTTTTGCCATTTGAAATCGACTGTGGCTCCGTTCACGACCGCGCCTTTCATCTCGCCGCCGTCTATCGTATCGAAGCAGGTGGGCAAAAGCGTTACCACTCCGTCGCTTTCGGATATGAGCAATTCGTTTATTCCCGCCACGAAGCCCATGTTTCCGTCTATCTGGAAATAGCAAGGCGGATGGAAATCGAAAAGATTGTCCATAACAGACCGCGCGGTAAACGAACTTATCACCTTTTTCGCCGTTTCCTTGTCCTTGAATCTTCCCGCAAGGCAGATCGCCCAGGCGGCGCTCCAGCCTATCGAGGAAGAAGAATTTTTAAGTCTGTATAAGAACAGTTCTTTTGCCCAGTCGTATTCCTTCGTGCCTTCTTTTACTACGTTTCCCGGATATACTCCGTAAAGAGGGGAAAAGTGTCTGTGTCCCTTTTCACACGACATCCTTCCTCCCGCCCATTCCGAAAGACCGTTTTCCGCCCTTTCGTAAGGATAAAGCCTCGGCAACGCGGCGTTTATTTCTTCCTTTAATTTCTCGTCGGACGAACATTCGAGGCAGTTTGCGAAAGTCTGCCGTATCACCGACATTTCGTAAGCCGACGCTATTCCGACTGCCGATCTCCTGTCGTTTTCGACATATGCCGTTTCGGGCGACGTGGACGGACACGTGACCAGCCTGCCGTCGTATTCGCAAAGATAACCCAGGCAGAATTTAGCAGCTTCTTCTGTCACCGCGACAGCGTCGCCGTCGATCTCTCCCGAATTTTTCTTATGAGCGAAAGCCTCGTTGGCGAGCCACGCCCCGCAAAGAGGCGAATACATATAGCACGGGTCGCCTTTAACGGGCGAAGTATTGCGCCATATATCGACGTTGTGGTTGCAGCAGAAACCTCTCGCGCCGAAATTCGTCGCGGCGGTCTTTTTTCCTCTTTCCGCGATCTCGTTTACGGCTCTGTAAAAAGGTTCAATGCACTCTTTGAGTCCGCATCGGGTCGCGCCCCAGTAATTCATCTGAGCGTTTATGTTGGTCGTCAGATTGCTACTCCACGGCGGGCGCACGTTTTTGTTCCACTGCCCCTGAAGATTGAGAGGCTGACTGTTTCTGCTGCCGCATACCGTCATGTATTTTCCGAAGTCGTACAGCAGGTTTATAAGCTCTGCGGAAGCATATCCCGACCTTGCGCGGTC
>CALWKR010000001.1 GCA_944381315.1 uncultured Christensenellaceae bacterium | reverse complement strand
CAGCTTGCCGGGGACGTTCATAAAGACGGCGCAGCTGTCGTGAGTGTCCCACGCAATCATGTTGCCAAACACCTCTCCGCACTCGATCGTGCTGTCGACGATCTCGATCTCGCAGGGATAGGACTTTGTCGCATTGGTGCTGATCGCGGTCGAGTTGCCGCACTTGATCGTGCTGTCCTTGACGGTGATCTTTGTCTGTCCGGGGTTCTCTATGACCGCGAGCGAGTTGTAGCACTCGATGTCGACGTTGTCAAAGACAAGCTCGGCTCCCGGCTCCTTGACGCCGAAATACGTCACGCCCCAATTATCGCCCATGGTGCTCTTCAACTTCATGTTTCCGTTCTTGAACGTCAAGGTCGCGTCTTGCGCCAACACAATGGTATAGTAAATGGTTTCGTCCACGGTCAAGGTATTGCCTCCGAGGTCGATCTCGGTGTCCTCTGCGATGAGGTATGATTTTTCGGTGCTGTCGACGACATACTTTTCCAAGGTCACGTCGTTTTGCAATTTGATGCTGCCGCCACCCAGCACAGCCGCCTGCATCTCCTCGTTCGTGTCGACGTTGTATTCGGCATATTCCGCGCCTTCGACGTTTTGCGTCGCGAGCACGGTGACGTCAAGTCCGAAGCTCTTGCCCTGGAACTAGTTGCCGACGGTGTCGGGGTCGTTCATGCCGAAGATGAAAACATATCTCAAATTTTGTTCGGGCTCGATGACGAACTCCTTGGCTTGACCGAGCTGCTCGATCAACGCCATATCGCGCTTTTCGATCTCCCCTGTGACGGTGCCGCTCTCGTTGATGCCGACGAAGTCGAACCACAGCGCGTCCGCGAGGCCGCTGTCGGTGATCTCGAAGTTGAGCTTGACTTTGGCGGCGAGGCTGCCGACGTTCTTGACCTCGACCAGCTTGGCGTACGCCTCGGTGTCGCCGGGCGCGATGACCACGTCGTTGATGATCGGGGTGGTGTCCGTCTTGAGGTTTTGACCTTCGCTCGCGAAGTTGAAGGTGCCGCTCACCGCGCCGTCGAGGGTCACGGTCGTGCCGTTTTCTTGCGCCTCGTCGACGGTGTCATAGGCAAACGCGTCGATCTTGAGCGTACCGGTCGTGATGACGTTGCCGCTGTTGGTTGCGCCGTCGGTGAACCACGCATAGGTCGCGCCGACCAACATCGCCGCGCACAGCAAGATGCATACGACGCTTGCCGCGATGCTTGTTTTCAACGATTTTGTCTTCATATCTTTCTCCTTTTATTGTTCTGTTGTCATTGCGATACCACTTCGCCGTTTACGGTCACATAGCCGCCGCCGACGATGACGGGCTCGATGCTCTTGTCCGCCGGGGTGATGACCGTCGCGCTGTCATAGGTCAGGCTCGCACCGATCTCCTCGGTCGCGTTGCCGTAGACATAGACGGTCTTTGCGCCTTCCGCCGCCGCTGTGATCGTGCAGCCGATCAACTCGACATTGGTCGCATATTGATAGGACGTGCTGCGATTGCCGACCAGCAAGGTCGAAAGCGGCAAGTCGTTGCCGCTGCCCCAATTTTCGTTCATGTTGTAATTGGACTCGGGGCCGAGATTGCCGAAGCCTTTCGGGGTATACGGTCTTTCCAGCGTACAATTTTCAAGCACCGCGTCTCCGCCGCGCACGACCACAGCCGAAAGGCCGCCCTTGACGGTGCTGTCTTTCATATTGAGTTTGCCCGGCACATTCATCAACACGCCGACGCTTGTCCAGCCGTCCACATACGCGCAGACAAGTTCGGAATTGTCGATCGTGATGTCAATGGGATCGTTTTCCGCGCCGCTCGCATTGGTGGATACGCAGCAGCCGTAGTCGGTGGTATTGATCGTGCTGTCCTTGACCACGAGTTCGGAACCGTTGCCGATCACGGTGATCGCGGTGCCTGCCGAGATCAAGTCGACGTCGTCGAGCACAAGCTTACCGCCCTCGATCGAAAGCGCGCTTGTCTGGAAGTCGTTGCCTTTCAGTTCGACAGTGCCGCCGACGATCTCAAGCGTCTGCCCATTGGCGATCTTTGTATCTCTGTACCCCTGCGCCGCTCTCGTCAACGGCGTGCCGCTCAGCACCAGCTTTTTGCCGGCAAGGTCGATTTTGACGCCGTCTTCGGCGACAGGGATGGATTGCAACTCGATATCCGCCGCCAATTTGATGCTGCCGCCCTCCGCGAGCGCCGCGGTCATCTCGTCCGCGCTCTCGACGACATATTCTGCATACTCCGCCCCTTCGACGTTTTGCGAAGCGAGCACGACGACGTCCATTCCGAAGCTCTTGCCCTGGAACTCGTTGCCGACGGTGTCGGGGTCGTTCATGCCGAAGAGGAACACATATTTGAGGCTCTTCCCTGCGGCGACGACGAACTCGGCTTTTTCGGCGAGGGCGCTCAACGTGCTCATCGGGCGCTTGGTCATCTTGCCGACGACAATGCCCTCGTCGTCGACTTGGACGAAGTCGAACCACAGCGCGCCGGCGAGGCCGTCCTCGGTCACGTCGAAGTGCAGCTTGACTTTGGCGTCGAGGTTGCCGTTGTTGACCACTTCGACCAATCTCGCATACGCCTCGGTGTCGCCCGGCTCGATCGTCACATTGTCTATGATCGGGGTCGTGTCCTCTTTGAGGTTTTGCCCTTCGCTCTCAAAGTTGAACGTGCCCGTCACGTCGCCCTCTGCGATCGTCACGCTCATGCCGCCCTGCTCCGTATCCACGGCGTCATAGGCGAACGCGTCGATCTTGAGCGTGCCTGCGGTGATGACGTTGCCGCTGTTGGTTGCGCCGTCGGTGAACCACGCATAGGTCGCGCCGATCAGCATCGCGGTGCACAGCACGATGCATACGCTCATCGCAATGATACTGTTACGCAATGATTTCGTTTTCATATCTCTGTCTCCCGTTATTCGATCGATTGAGTCGCGAGGACGACGATGTCAAAGGACACGCTTCCCGTCATCGCGGCGTTGTTGTCGTCGCTGTCGACAAACTCCACCTTGATCTTGAATTGCTTGGGCGCGCTGTCGGTGAGCAGCGTTGTGCCGAGGTCTACCTTTTTACCCTCGTCGCCGACTTCGCTCAACATGAACGTCGTCACGTCCGCAAACCCGTCGCCGGACGACACCGTCACCTTCAATTGCGACAGCAGCGCCTCGGACGCGGCGTCCCCCGCGACCGGCTTCAAGACGGTCACCGAGCTGTCGAACGCGACCGTCGACACGCCCTTGCCTATCTCGAACGTCGCCTCGCGCCACAGCGTCGGGCAGATGTTTTCCAGCTCGAACACCGGCGCGTCCGACTCCGTCAGATCGACGGGACCGACAAAGCCGTCGTATTCGGTCATCGTGCCGTCCGCGGCGAGCGCGTTGCCCGTCATTGCCGTTTGCTCAAGCTCGATCTTGAGCGAACCTGCGGCGATGTGATTCTCCGCCGTCTTTCCGTCCGAAAAGAGCGCGTATGTCGTCATCATCGCGGCGGCGAGCACGACGCACAGCACCATCACGCAAATTGCGATCTTTTGCGAACTCTTCAAACCTATCATTTCCTGCCTCCTTTGTCATCGTTTGCAGCTGTCTGCTTTGCGCGCCTGCGCTCTCTTTGCAATTGCTTTTTGCGCTCGCGCTCATCCAAAATGCCCTTGTAGGTCAGATCGATCAAGTCCTTGACCGTGCCGACCGTCTCGGGCGCGTCCACCTTGATGTCGATGGGCTTTGCCTTGATCTTCGTCTTTGACACGTCCGCATACGCAGACAGCTCGTCGTTGGGGACGGTGATGCGCGCCAAAATGCCGCCCTTGCGGATCGCTATGCGCACCAATTGATTTCTGCCCAGCGACACCGTGGCTGCGGTCTTGGACTGCGTCTTCTTCGCCGCCTTGTCCTTCGACATGGCGAACGCCAGGATGTCGTCCACCCTGCGCTGCTCCTCTCCCGACAGCTCCGCATACGCCTCGTCGTAGGTCAACGTGTTCTTGACCCTGAGCACGACCGCATCCTCGGGCAGCACCACCGCGTTGGGGTCCGCCGCCGCGGCGGGCTCGCTCTCCGGCTCGGGCAACTGCTCCGATTGAGGCTCGGGCAGCGGCTCCGCCTCCTCTTCCTCCGCCGCCGCATCTTCTGCCGGCTCGGGCTGAGGCGCCTCTTCCTCCTGCTCGTACGGCACCAGCTTGTACAGCTTGCCGTCCAATTCATAGATCCCTCCGGCGAGCCTTTCCTTGCGCTTTCTGACGATCACCTCTATGACCAGCCAGATCGCGGCAAGCAGCGCCACAAGGCACAGCACGCCGATATAGATCGCCCACAATGTATCGTTCATTTTTGCCTCGCTTACCTCCTGATTCGCTCCGCCGAACGCGCTCCTTTCGACGGCGCCGGCTTCGATACTTTTGGTTATATCAACTTTTCGTTTTTATTCTAATACAACCACTGCGAAAAGTCAAATATTTTCAACGGCTATTTTTTCATTTTCTTTAACCAAAAAATAACCCGTATTCCGCCTTTTGACAGGTTTATGAAAGATGTTTGAAATGCGGTTGAAATGTTAATTCTAAAAATATAACAATAATCGTTTTGCCGTTATCCCCAACCGCGCCTTTTTCGCCTCTGTTATCCCTCTTCGTTCTCAAAGTCCCCTTTCC